>CABTZC010000086.1 GCA_902489185.1 uncultured Brevibacterium sp.
ATGCGCTTCTTGACGATCACTTCGCCGTGGCATTTCTTGGTGAGGTCCTGGGCGATCGACTTCATCTGCGCAGCCAGACCACTGTAGTTGCTGATCCGCACAGTATCGCCTGTACCGGAGATATCTTCGCCCATCGTCTTGACGTCACGTGTACCGTAGGTCCACCTCGATTGATTGAGAGTGACCGTCTCCTGCCTCCCATTGGGTAGACGCTCAAACACCTGCAGGGTCTGATTACCAGCCCCGTCATATGCCATTTTCAGATTCACCAAAGTATCGGTGCCAATGTAATTGGCGTGTATAGCCTTCGGGTGGTCACTTCGAATTTTGTAGTACAAACCTGGAGCTTGACCCGGATCTGCTTGCCAGCCAATGCGTTTGGCGTCTTTGAGCACTAGATCATTCGTCACAACAGGGCGTTGGCTGGTTCGTCCACCAAGTGTCAGGTCGACCATAAGCGGAACAACGCGCGTACCGGAGGCCTTGAGCTCGTTCGCTGCATCAATTGCATCGTTGAGTGCGCTTGCCTGAACGAACTCACCACCGATACCTTTGCTTTTTATCGTGCTCGAAGTCGTAGGCATACCGTCGGTAATGAAGTACACCACGTCATAGTCGCCAGCTTTGACCTGCTGCAAACCAGCTTGCCAGTTTGTCGCACTATTGTTCGCGTTATAGTTCCAGTTCGACACCACGCGTTTAGCTTGCGTAACCCCGTCTTGCGTCAGCATGGAAATGTACGGCGGGTTATTGCCGTGCGTCGAGCCAGGAACATTCGCTGGAGCGGTACTCGCAAAATTGTAAAGACCGAGTTCAGCGGAAGTGCCAGCGAGCGCGTCGATAAAGGCGTTTGTAGCTTTTTTCGACTCATCGAAACCGTTCGCATTGTCCGCGTAGTTCAACGACGTCGACAGGTCGGCGACAACCGCAATGCGCAGGCCACAAGTCATAGGGACAGAAGGATTCGCAACGCGCCCGTGAACCCAGTCCGCACCGTCTGGCGGTGAAATGATGGGCGGGTCAGTGGGATCTGCAGACTTTGTGCCGTAAGCGTCCAGCTCAACTACCAGGCTCTTATTCTTCGCCAAGTTGTTAGTGAACGTGAACACTGCATCCTTAGGCAAAAACGCCGAGTCGACCTGCTTGCCATCCTTCATCGGCACAACGTCCATTGTGATGTGTCCGTTGCCGATGCTGACGTTACGCTTCTGCAGCGTCACGCCGTCTTCGATCTTGTCGACAGTCAGCTGGTAGTGCTGCGGGTCAAGGAACGTAGCGTCGGTTTTGATGCGCACTGTGATGTAGTTGAGCTTCGCTTCCTCACCGACTTTTGCCGTGAAGGTGTCGGGCCTGTTTGGATCAACCGGATCGCCCTGCAGTGAAAACCCATGTCCAGTGGCTTTGAATGTACGACCGTCTGGCGGTGGGGTGGGCTCACCTGAGCAACTCTTGACCTGACCACTCATGTTGAACGACCACTCAGTCGTAGCCCCAGAAGTGAACTGATAGCCAGACTGTGCCTTGGCCGTAACCTTGACGGTGGCAGGCTTTGTCCCTTCGAAAAAGTGCTTGCCAGCTGGCTTCTTCTGCCCCGCAATGTAATAGTCAACTCCCTGTGTGCCAGGAATGTTGATGTAGCCCTTCTCCACACATTGAGGAGCAGTAGCAGGGTCAACCGCTGTGGGCGCTGCGGGCGTCACAGTTTTGTCCGACGGATCCGGAGTAGAGGTTGGAGTCGGCGTAGGTGTGGGCTGAGTTGGCGTGGGTGTAGGAGTTGGTGTGCTATTGTCCAAACTTCCCTTTGGGGTGACAGACACCGACCCTTTCACCCTCGGGTAGTTGAATCTCAAGTACAGGTTGATCTTGTCACCTTTTTTAAGGGTGGAGTTTAGGCCGGTAACCGTCTTGGAATACGGAAGCTTTTGAGACGAAGACAGCGTCTCTTTCTTCAGACTCCTGCCATTCACCATGAGATCGTACTCGAGCAAGAAGTAGTTACCTTCAACACTAAAATCGAGACTGTTCATCGTTGCGTCAGCGTCGACGGTAAATGTGTGGGTGTTCTGCGTAGCAGTATTCGAAAAGTCCTGTTTTGCCGGGCTGACCGGAACGTTCTGCGTCTGCGCCTGCGCCGGGGTGGGACCTGGAATGACTGCGAGCGCGTTGGCGAAAAGTGCTGCCAGCACCGCGAACACAGCCAGCAGGCGTATAACTACGTACTGTTTCTTCGACAGGCGGAATGGAAGCGTGTGCATCATTTCTTCCCACCTTCAGACTTTCTTTTACTCACAAGGATGATGATGAATCCACAACCAATGAGACCCGCTGCTATCAGCACAAGCACTGCCACCTGGGCACCTGTGACGGGTAGTGGTTGGTCGCTCCCTCGGGGCTCTTCTCCCGGCTTTCGAGGAGGTTCCGGTGTGTCCGTTTCCGTTGGTGGCGGGGTTGATCCCGGTGGTGGGGTCTCATTTTCCCGAGGTGGCGGAGTTTCCGCGGGCGTGTGTGTTTTGGCAACGATGACGCCTTCGACTGGGCTGGTTCCTTGTGGGCTTCCGTAGAAAGGCACGGAAACGAGGAACGGGTTAATGGCCCGGTAGGAGTCGTTGGGTGCAGATGACGTGACCAGGTAGATGCCCTTGGGTAGCCCGGTGAACTTCACCGTCCCGTTTTGATCACTAGTTTTGCTAAAGGATAGGTCTTTGGGCCATGACGAGATCTCGCCAATAGAGGCACCTTCAATACGGTTGCGGTCGTTTTCATCTGTCCCTGACACACCTCGGAGGCGGTCCAGGTGAATAGTCACACCCGCTACTGACCCTGAAGGCGGTGTGTGATCATCTTCTGGGTTTCCTGGACTAATCGTGATTCTCACGACGTTGATTCCGTCTGTCTCATCAGTGCTTGCCGTCTCTGGACTCCCCACGACTTTAGTGGCGTGAGCAGCACTGGCACCTACCGTGCTGAAGGCAAAAACCATAGAGCACGCGACAAGAAGCAGTGCGGTGAGTTTCCGCAATGACACTGCATTTCTCTTCATCGTTGCTTACCTACTAAAACTATCTACCCGTGTGTGAAGACGGTGTTTCGCCTTCATTCGGCTTTCTGCTGGGTTCTTCCCCGGCAGTTGTGCCTGTTTCGACTTTCGAGGCTGTAACCGTTTTGTCGTCCTTGCGACGTGTGGCTTTCCACTGGCGCCACAACCACCACGCAAAAGCGACCGCAATAGTAAGGGCAACCGCTGCCAGTGCGTACATCCACCATTGCCAGTTCGATGCGTGGTTCTGATCGAAGACAGTGTCTTCAGATTCGGCCATGGGCACTTGGTGCCCTCGGACCAACAGTCGGTGAGAGTTGATCCCATACGGCGTGCAGGTGATCAACGTGATGTAGTCGCTACCGTCGACCGCATGCAGATCGTCCGTTTCGTCTGGACGAACCACCTTGATCTGGTCGACTTCGTACTTCAGTTTGTGACCGGATACTTGCACATAAAAGACATCACCTTTCTGTGCTTTGTTGAGGTTGTCGAACATGGTGGCGTTCGACAGCCCGGTGTGTCCGGTAATGACCGAATGCGTTCCGCTTCCACCAACCGGCAGATCAGATCCGTATAGATGCCCCAACCCTCGTTGCAACGTTTCGTCAGACGTGCCGTGGTATATGGGCAAATCTGCGTCGATGGCCGGGAAGATCAACCGCGCCATTGCCTCGTTTTTGTCCAACTGGTCCAAGTAGTAGCCATACTCGGGGTTGTCGGGGTGAATGCGGTTGAGCCACGGGTCTAGAATCGGTCCGGTCGTACGGCGCTCATTGTAATTGTGCGCGTCTTCCCACTTCTTGTCTTTGACTTCTTGGGGTACAGACTTCTCGAGCTTGGCATACTCTTGCGCAGCTTTTGAGGATCCGTAGTTGTTCCATGCCGTGGACACTACTGGGTACATCATCACCAGCAGTCCCAGGATCACCACGATGGCAGGCATCAGCAAAGGGTTCTTCTTTGCTTTGGCAGTCTGCCGTTTTGGCGCAACCCGTTTCAGAGTTGACGCTGAGTGCTTGCCCACGGAAAAGCCTCCAAGGATGTCACGAAAAGTGGAGTGGACGGGATAGTACGTGCCTTTCCGCACGTACTATCCCGTGCGTCAGAGTGCCGCGCCGGCCTCTGATGTGCCCGAGGTGTTACTCGGCCTGCGCTTTCTTTGCGTTGCGGCGTGCGAACCACACACCGGCACCGGCGATCAGGGCACCGATTGCACCGAGGAGACCAACACCGGCTCCACCAGTCATTGGCAGATTAGGGGTGTCCTGCTTGACGTTGTCGATCTCGCTTACAAGTGTGATTTCGTCGTCGCCTTCTAGGTCACCGGTCTTCGCGATGTTGTCACGGGTGAATTCGATCTCGGTGACGGGGTTTTCGGGTAGCGCGTAACCTGCTGGAGCCTTGGTTTCCTTCAGGCAGAATTTCTTCACATCGGTAACTTCGGCATTGTCTGCGAAGTCTGTGACGTGCAGACCGTCGATGCTGATGGTTCCGTCTTCACCGGTGGTCCATGTGTCGTCACCCTTAACAGTCACCTTGTCGCCAAGATCAGCAGCTGAGGTGCACTGGTACAGCTCGAACTCAGCACCCTGAAGGACCTTGCCCTTTTCCTCGCCGTCCTTCTTGATGACCTTGAGCTTGCCGTGGTAGGTGACAACCTCGTTGGTCTTGTCCTTGACTTCGTTACCGGTGTTTGGGTTGTTGAAGATGACGTCAGCCTGGTTCTTCAGTTCGGTGGTGTCGCCAACTTCCTTACGCTTAACGTTGAAGGTCAGCGAAAGCTTGTCACCGGACTTAACCTTCGCCAGACCCTGTTCGGTCAGCTTGACCACGAGCTTGTTGCCGTTTTCAGCAGGGTTGTTGACGGTGTAGTCACCTTCACCGAGAACGGTGTCACCGGTCTTGACTTCGGTGACTTCCTGGAAGTCGAGGCGCTTGTCCAGCTTGTCCTCAAAGCGGAAGGCTGTCAGTTTTTTGTTCGCTCCCCAAGTCGGGGCATCTGCGTTGATGGTGTAGGTGTAGGCGTCCTGGATGTGCTGGTCAGCATCCTTAACGGTCTTTTCGGTCTTGGTTTCCGAGTTCTTCGGGTACGCGATGACGTCGTAGTTCCACGCGTCCGAGGCTTTGTTCACCATGGGGATGGACACGATGAAAGGGGCACCGGAAACGATCCCGTCAGGTGCGTTGGTTTCTTCCACCAGGTAGATGCCGAGTGGCAGGTCCGAGAACTTGGCTTCACCCTGCCCTGATGTTGTCTTTTCATAGGTCGTGGTGGTCTTGTCGCCTTCTTGGACGTCAGCCGCGGTCTTCGGGAACGTGGTCCAGTCGCCGTTCTGCAGGTCGAAGTTCAGCTTGGTGATCTTGAAGGTTACGCCGTTGAGTGCATCACCGGGCACGCCTTCCATTTCCTCACCGGTGGCAGGAGTGTTGGATTCAGCACCCTTCTTCTTGAAAAGGGTCAATGAACCTTTCTTGGAGAAGTCGATGTTGCCCTTCTGCACCTGGGTTGGCGCAGGCTCGACGGGCTGAGCGAGAACAGCAGGAGCGGAAACGCCCATCGAGAGGCCCACAACGGCAGCAACTGTAACCGCACGTGCGGTTCGAGAGAACGTAGTCATGGAGGTAGTTCCTTTACATAGTTGTAAATGAGGCCTTTTGCCTCAGCCTTTTCTGGCGATCCACTGCCAGCGTTCACTGTGAGAAACTTCAGTGTTTTGTGAACCGCGCAGTAACACCGTACACACATAAATGCCGATTTATGCGGTTTTTTGAAAAAAATGTTGAACAATCTGTCATTCCGATCAATCGCTCGGTCAGATATCGTCAATTATTCAATTACACTCATCAACCATTCAACTATTGTCATCGACTATTCACTCACACTTCACGACGGCGCCATTGAAAACGTCCCGCATTTTCATTAAGCTGCCACGTCTTAGACCCTTACTCCGCACCACTCGTCTGGCCATCGACCAATCTCCCCCGCACGCCATTCGCCTGGCCCTCGGCTGTCGCCTCACACCATTCGACTGTGGACCTAACCTCAGGTGAAACGGCGCAAAGCAGATCTGTCACACCAATCAGATACCACGTCGCCACGCGCACAAGAACCATTTACCCACCACCCCTCGAACAGGGTTGGTGAGTAAACACCCCTTTTGTTCGTTTTGTTCACGTTTTCGGCCCGAAATCGGCCAGTTACCCACCACGACAAACGAAAAGCAGCTCACTTGTGGTGGGTAACTGGGTTGCAGCACATAGGGGAACGATGACCCGACACATCAACACCGCAAAACACAAAAAATCTCGGGACATCGAGTGAACGATGTCCCGAGACTTCACAAAGTACGCGAGGAGGGACTTGAACCCTCACGTCAAAAGACACTGGAACCTAAATCCAGCGCGTCTACCAATTCCGCCACTCGCGCGCGCCTATCCAGCATAGTGCAAACCAGGCGCGAGAAAAAATCCCGCTACCACCTCGGCGCGCAAACCCGCCGAACCTCAGCCAACCTATACCGAAACCAGCACCCACCAGCTTCAAACCTACGAAGCCAGGCCAACGTCCTTCAGGATCCGCGCCACATGACCGGTGGCCTTCACGTTGTACTTGGCCAGTTCAACCTTGCCGGACTCATCAACCACAACCGTGGACCTAATCACACCCTGCACAACTTTGCCGTAGTTCTTCTTTTCGCCAAACGCACCCCACTCTTCGAGCACCTTCTTATCTGGGTCACTCAGCAACGTGAAGTTCAGCCCTTCCTTGTCAGTGAACTTCTGCAACGACTCGGGCTTGTCAGGCGAAATACCCACGACCTGATACCCGGCACCCTTAAGCGCCTCAAGATTGTCGCGGAAGTCGCACGCCTCCGTGGTGCAACCGGGCGTCATGGCCTTTGGGTAGAAGTACACGATCACTTTCGACCCAGCAAAGTCCGACAGCTTCACCGTCTCCCCCTGCGCATTGAGCAGTTCAAACTCAGGCGCAGCGTCACCGATTTCTAAACGTGGCATCGCACATCTCCCGTTTTAGCTATTGTGAAGAACACATTCCACGATAGTCGGTTGCACCAGGTAAACTTCACAACATGAGCAACGTTTACACGTCTAACGTCACTGTAGATAACGCAAACAAAGACCAACTTGTTGAATCGATCCGCCTGCGTGAACAGCGACTCGCGGCAAACATTGATGAACTTGTTGGCCGCGTCCACCCCAAAGCCTTGGTCGCCCAGGCAACGGATTCAGCTAAAGGAATTGTCATTAACCGCGACGGCTCCCCCAAAGTCGACCGACTAGCTTTGGCTGGCGGTATCGTGCTGGGCACGGCTGCTCTGATCACGTTCCTGGCTACTCGCAAAAAGTAACGCCGTGGCTGACGCTCAGGCACGCAGTTCCAACGTGGATTCTGTTCCCGTGCGCATGTTGCACGACCGCCTCCTCGTGGAACCGGATAAAGAATCAGGCGAACGTAAGTCATCTGCCGGGATTGTCATTCCGGCGACTGCCCGGGTCGGGCGCCGGCTCGCATGGGGCACGGTAGTTGCCGCAGGACCACTGGTTCGGCAGGTCTCGTTGGGCGACTCGGTGTTGTTTGACCCTGAAGAACAGGCCGAGGTGGAATTGGACGCGCGTACGTTCACTCTCCTGCGTGAAAGGGACGTGCATGGCATCGCCGACCAGCCAGACGACAGCTCGACTGGGCTTTACCTGTAGGGCCAAATCACCGGCAAAGCGTGAATACACCTGCAAATTGCATGGCCATCATGACGAACCACACCCCCGCAAATGTGACTTCTCGCACAAAAGACGAAAAACCCCTTTTCTCGATTTCCCTTCTGAGGATCAGGCATGTAAAGTAGTTTTTCGTTGCGCACCTCTAGCTCAATTGGTAGAGCAA
>CABTZC010000087.1 GCA_902489185.1 uncultured Brevibacterium sp.
CCGCCCAGGGCAACCAAACGGAACACTGACGTAGAGTACGTAAATAAACGGTTGTGGACGACCGCTTAAAGGGGAGCGGGTAGGAGGACACGCGCAATGGGGGCGGGCACATGAGCTCGACATTCCGCTCATTGAGCGAGCCCAATTACCGGAACTGGTTTGCTGCAGCACTCACCTCAAACACAGGCATGTGGATGCAACGCACGGCCCAGGACTGGTTGGTGCTCACCGAACTGACCGACCACGACGCTTCTGCCTTGGGTATTGGTATGGCGTTGCAACTGGGTCCCCAGCTTCTCTTGTTCCCGTTTGCTGGAGCGATCGCCGACCGATTCAGTAAGCGCGGGGTACTCATGATCACGCAGGCTCTTCAAGGCGCCAGCGGGTTCATCTTGCTGACCTTGTACTTAACCGGTGCGCTGACCATCTGGTGGGTGTACGGCATGTCTCTGTTCTTGGGCTTGGTCATGTGCGTGGACGCCCCAACCCGCCAGTCCTTCGTTTCAGAGCTGGTGGGCGACCGCCTGTTACCCAACGCAGTCTCGCTTAATTCCGCGTCCTTTAACGGGGCCCGCTTATTAGGGCCGGGAATCGCGGGGCTGTTGACCGCCTCGGTAGGGGCTGCAGTTGTCTTTGCCATCAGTGGATTGGGGTACATTGCCACCTTGGCGGTGCTCATCACGCTGGATAAGTCGCGTCTGCATCCGTCGCCCCGATCCAAGGTCCATGGTCTGAAATCTATTTTGGGTGGTTTCACATACATCACAACGCGACCGGACATTGTGGTGGTCTTGTCGATTTTGTTTGTGATTTCCTCTTTGGGTTTCAACTTCAACATCTTTACGGCCACAATGGCGCGCGTTGAATTTGGAAAAGATGCGGCCGGTTTTGGTCTGCTGTCCTCGATTATCGCGATAGGGTCGGTGGCTGGCGCCTTGCGTTCTGCCAGTCGCGAAAAGCCCCGACTCCGTTACGTGTTTTGGGCTGCTGGCGGATTCGGTTTTGTTGGGATTCTGGCTGCCGTAGCGCCCACGTACGAGTTGTTTGCAATCACGCTTGTCGGGGTGGGATTTGCCACCATCACCATGCTCACGGCGGCAAATGGTTTTGTCCAGACCACCATTCCGGCGCATGTGCGTGGCCGTGTCATGTCCATGTACACGGCGGTTCTCATGGGCGGGGGTGCAGTGGGCGCTCCGATCTCGGGTTTTATTGCAAACACGTATGGTCCTCGCATAGCGCTGTTGGTCGCAGGAGCATCGGGGGTCATTGGAATAGCAATCGGAACGATGTGGATGATGACTTCGAAGAATCTTCGTGTCCACAGGGCTCGTTCGCGTAGGTTGGTGTACTTCACGTATGACGGGAAGACGCCACGCGCCTAGCTCCCGCCACGTGACCCGTAGACTGTGTGCGACGAAAGGACCCAAATGACCGCAATCGCTGTTGTGACCGTACTGTGTGCCTTGGCCATATGCGTGGGATTACTGGGGATAGTGATCCCCGTTCTGCCCGGCTCAATTCTCATCTGGATTGCCAGTCTGGTGTGGGCAATCTTTGCCAACACGATGCCAACCTGGATCGTCTTTGGAATTATTACGCTGTGTGTCGCCGCCGGGATGGCGTCATCATGGGTGCTCACCGGTCGCAAACTCGCAACCATGAAAATCCCCAAGTCCACCCTTTTGGTTTCGGGTGCCCTGGCCTTAGTTGGTTTTTTCCTGATCCCGGTTGTGGGGCTTTTGCTGGGTTTTGTCGTCGGCCTGTTCGTGATGGAATATCAACGCTTGAAAGACGCCTCAGCTGCGTGGGCATCGTCGTGGGAGATCCTCAAGACAGCTGCACTGGGTATTGTCGTTGAGCTCAGCTTCGCGTCGATTGCGGCGCTCGCTTTCGCTATTGGGTGCTTCGTCTACTTCACATAGCGCAGTCGACACAGCGCAGTCGCGCCCGGCTGCGTGTCTCTTAGCGGTTGTCGAGCACGTAATCGATGCACGTAAGGAGCGCTTTGACGTCCTCAGGTGGCACTGAGACGAAAGTGGCGATGCGCAACTGGTTGCGCCCCAGCTTCCGGTAAGGCTCAACATCGACAACTCCGGAGGCGCGCAGAGTCTTTGCCACCTCGGCGGCGTCTACCGAGTCAGCAAAATCCACAGTGCACACCACAGCGGAACGGTCTTGCGCCTCGGTCACAAACGGGGTGGTTTCGCTGCGTTTCTCAGCCCAGTCGTATACCAGCTGCGATGACGTGTAGGTACGCTCCGTGGCCCAGGCCAGGCCGCCGTGGGCGTTGATCCATTCGATCTGTTCAGCCAAAAGCAACAACGTAGCCACCGCGGGGGTGTTGTAGGTCTGGTTTTTCCGCGAATTGTCGATGGCCGTCATCAAGTCCAGAGACGCCGGAATCCAGCGACCCGACTCCTTGATTTCTTGTGCGCGCTGGAGAGCGCGCGGGCTCATAATCGCTACCCACAGGCCGCCGTCGGAGCCCATGTTCTTTTGAGGAGCAAAGTAGTAGACGTCGGTCTGGGCGATGTCTACGGGGAGGCCCCCTGCCGCCGAGGTTGCGTCGATGACGACCAGAGCGTCGTCGTCAATGCCGTGCGGGCGGGTGATGTCGGTTGCCACGCCCGTTGAGGTTTCGTTGTGAGGCCAGGCGTATACGTCAACCCCGTCGGTTGCTTGCGGGATGGTTGCGGTGCCGGGCTGGGCGTCAAAAATGACGGAGTCTTCCAGGAACGGTGCTTGTGCGGTGGCTTTTGCGAACTTGGAACCGAACTCGCCAAACTGCGCGTGTGCGGCACGTGAGCGTACCAGTGAGAACGTTGCGACGTCCCAAAAACACGTGGATCCGCCGTTGCCCAGGACCACTTCGTAACCTTCGGGGAGTGAAAACAGCTGGTGGAGACCCTCGCGGACGCGTTTGACCAGGTTCTTTACGGGGGCTTGCCGGTGTGAGGTGCCCAGGACGGTACGCCCGGCTTGCGTAAGAGCGGTGATCTGTTCGTCTCGAATACGAGCAGGTCCGGCGCCAAAGCGGCCATCGCGGGGGAGCAGTTCAGACGGGATGGGTGCAAAAGTAGTCTCAGTCACATTTTCAAGTGTAGGGCGCGTGGGATGCGCGGGTGTTAGCGGGTCCGTATTTTGTGCCGGTGACCGGGCTGAGGCGGGGGTGTGGTCGGCGGTACTATTGGCCTATGAGTCATATTGAATCGCTTGCTACGACTCGAACCGAATACCAGGACAACGCATATGAATTGGTGGGGGACAACCCGTTTGGCCAGTTCAGCCGGTGGTATGAAGAAGTGGCAGAGCTTGTGCATGAGCCCAACGCCATGGTGGTGTCGACTGTCGATGAAGACGGTCCAGATTCGCGCATTGTTCTTTTGAAAGAGTTCAGCCCGGAAGGGTTCGTGTTCTACACCAATTACGATTCGACGAAGGGACGCCAGATTGCCGCTAACCCGCACGTGGCGTTGGTGTTTCCGTGGTATGCGGCGCAGCGTCAGGTGCGCGTGCGAGGTGTGGCTGAGCGGGTTCCCGCCCAGCAGTCGGATGCGTACTTTGCGGTTAGGCCACGGGGTTCGCAGATTGGTGCGATTGCGTCCCGGCAGTCCCAGCCGGTGAGTAGCCGCGAAGAGTTGGATGAGGCGTATGCCCGCGCCGAGGCGGCAACTGGTGACCCCGCCCGGCGGCCTGACAATTGGGGTGGGTACGTAGTGAAGGCGCACACGGTGGAGTTTTGGCGTGGGCGCGAAAGCCGGTTGCACGATCGTTTTCAAGTGAGGGCTTCGCAGGTGGCGCGTTTGGATGACCCGAAGGCGTGGACAGCGCAACGGTTATTCCCATGAGTCGCTGGGTGTTCTGGCTGGTGACAGGAACCTAGCGATTTATTGGTTTCTTAATAGAATGATGAAACGGGCCACTGGCCAAGTGGAAGTCATGAGCTGAGGGGAAATGTGAAGGACCTGATCGACACGACCGAAATGTACCTCAAGACCATCGTGGAACTTGAGGAGCAAGGGATCAGGCCGTTGCGTGCTCGCATTGCAGAACGCCTCGAACACTCTGGTCCCACGGTGTCCCAAACGGTTGCGCGCATGGAGCGTGATGAACTTCTGATTGTGGATTCGGACCGGAGCCTTGAGCTCACGGAGTCCGGTCGGCAGCTGGCTGTTTCGGTGATGCGCAAACACCGGCTAGCTGAACGGCTCCTGTTTGATGTGATCGGGTTGGATTGGGAACTCGTTCACGATGAAGCGTGCCGGTGGGAACACGTGATGAGCCGGCAGGTTGAAGAACGCTTGGTGAAAATTCTCCCTACAACGCATACGAGCCCCTATGGCAACCCCATCCCGGGCTTGGAAGATTTGGGGCTTGCAACTGAAGGCGGGCCACAGACGCGTGCGCTCACGGACGTCGTTGCTCAAAACAAAGACGTCAAGGTGAAGATCCAGTGGCTCGGTGAACCACTTCAGGTGGACACGTTTTTGTTGGGGCAGTTTAAGCGCACAGGCGTTATGCCTGATGCCGTTGCATCACTGCGGCTCAATGGTGAGTACCTGACGTTGAGCGTTGAAGGTGAACCAGAAGTCTTGGACCTGCCGCCGGAGACCGCGGACAACGTGTTTGTCACCGTGGTGTGACCAGCGACGCGATCCATTCGCGGGTGTGCGCCGGGTCAACCACATCGTCGATATCAAACACCTCAGCTGCCGAAAGCGCTCGGCCCTGAGCGTACAATTCGTCAAGGAGTCGCGAATAGAGTTGTTCGCGTTCCTCTCCCTCTACTTGCGCGAGTTCTTTTGCGTATCCCAAGCGGACTGCGCCCTCTAGTCCCATCGGCCCCATTTCACCGGCAGGCCACGCGACGCAGAAGTCTGTGGCGTGCAGATATCCCATGGTCATCGCCATCGCTCCTAGGCCATAGGCTTTGCGGATGATGACCGCACCGGTGTGGCCGTTGAAGTGAGCGCCAGCAACGAACAGGTCGCCAAAAGTGCGCATGCCAGGTTCTTTTTCCGCCTCCGGCCCCACAATAAAACCAGGGGTGTCGACGAAGCTGATGAGGGGTAGGCCCAGGTTCTCAACACACGCAATGTGCTGGGCGAAGGACCTGGCTGCATCAACATCGATTGCCCCACCTAAATGGTGGTTGTTGTTGGCAATGAATCCGAAGCCGTGCCCCTGGACGCGCATAAACCCAACAATTGCACCAGGAGCATAGTCAGTGCGGAGTTCTAGGAACGTGCCATCGTCGGCCACGCTTCTCACCACATCGCGCATATCAAATGCGCGTAGACGGTCAGCGGGAACTGTGTTCCGAGGTTCACCCGTGTGCTCATAATCGGTGACGTGTTGACGGAGCCCCAAGATTTCTTGAACAGTTTTCACCGCCTCCCGGTCATCTGAAACAACAACGTCAACAGCGCCGGAGCGCCGGTGGACGGCTGTTGGGCCCACTTCACTCACATCAAATGTTCCCAGTCCACCTCCGGCAATCATCTGGGGGCCACCCATTCCGATGTTCGCATCCTCGTGCGCAATGATGACGTCACATACCCCAGCCAGTGCCGCATTACCGGCGAATGTACGTCCGGCTGCGACCGCTACGAGCGGAACAACACCTCGGAGGCGCGCCAGAGCGGCAAACGTCGAAACGTTGAGTTGGGTTCCCGGCGCAATATCGGTGTCACCCGGCCTGCCCCCGCCACCTTCGACAAAGAACACAACGGGGAGTTTCTTCCGGTGAGCCAGTTCAAGAAGCCGGTCAGTTTTGGCGTGGTTGCGTGCTCCTTGAGTTCCGGCAAGCACCATGTATTCATAGCTCATGATGACCGCGCTGACCGGTCCCGAGGTCGTTTTTACTTGTCCGATGCCGCCCACAAGTCCGTCTGCGGGAGTCTTGGCAATCAGCTCTTCGAGGCTTCGTCGTTGACGCTGTGCTGCGATTGCCAGTGCTCCGTATTCGACAAATGTTCCTGGAACTATCAGGTCGGCCAGGTTCTCGCGGGCAGTGCGACGGTTTTGAGCATGACGTTTGGCGACTGCCTCGGGCCGAGCGTCGTCACGTGTGGCGGCATGGCGATCGTTGATCTCTTCAATGCCGGGGTGCGGTTGGCTTGTTGACTGTACGGTACTTTCCTGTGACCCGGTGGCACGTTGAATAATCCACAGCGGTTGCCCCTTCACGACCGTGTCACCCACGTTGACGAGTGGGCGCGCATGCTCATGTGGAGGCGCCACAACCGGGTGGTGCATTTTGAGGGCTTCAATGAGCCCGAGTTCGCCTTCATGTGGTTCAAGCGAAACCACAGTTCCCGAAACCGGGGCCAGGATAGCTTCTTCACCGTCTGCAAGGTCCGTAGGGATACTGTGTTCGTCGGTTTCGACTAATGCTTCTGGGACGGATTCGACAATGTGTGCGAACTGGGCGTCGATTGTCGATGTAGTGGCTTCTTTTGCGTAGGGGAGGAGGGCACGTAAGAAGCTCACGTTGGTATTGACGCCGCGGACTTGTGTGTGTTTGAGCGCTCGTTCACAGTTATTGAGCGCGGAGTCAAGATCGTGGCCTGTGCAGATGACCTTTGCTACAAGCGAGTCATAGGACGTGCCAACTTCTGTGCCTGAACGAATCCACGTGTCGACGCGGACTCCAGCGTGGTGCGGTGCGTCAAAGGCTTCGACAGTTCCCGTCATGGGAACGACGTCTCCGCATTCTGTAAACCGTTCCGCACATATTCGCGCCTGCACAGCAACTTTCTTGGCTGGAGTAGGTGAAACCTCTAGATCAGTGCCCATCGCTTCGTGAAGCTGGAGTTCAACCACGTCCAGTCCTGTGACACACTCTGTGACCGTGTGCTCGACTTGGATGCGGGGGTTGACTTCCATGAGATACCAGCCGGATTCCGTGACCAGAAATTCGACGGTTGCAAGGGATGTGTAATTGACGTGCTCAAGAAGAGTGCGGGCAGCGTCGTGAAGCTGTTCACGCACGTTCTCTGCGAGTATCGCCGGGGCAAGTTCGATGACCTTCTGGCGTCGACGCTGCAGCGAACAGTCCCTGTCGCCCAGAATGTGTACGCCTGTAGACGCGCCAAGAGCCTGAACCTCAACGTGGCGTGCATTCTGAACCCACTGTTCGGCAAAAACCCTGTCGTCGCCGAACCCCACTCGAGCTTCATGCGCGCATTGAGAAAGGGCTTGAGCCACCTCATCGTCGTTTGTCACGACGCGAATACCACGACCCCCACCGCCAGCTACGGCTTTAATCGCTATGCCGTCCGGTGATTCTTCGAGGAGCTGAACCGCTTGGGCAACCCCGGCATCACCACTCAATAGACCCGTGGAACGGGTCACTGAGATGCCCAGTGTGTTCGCCAGCGCCTTGGTCCGTTCCTTGTCTCCGACAGCTTCAAGAGCTTGTGGTGTGGGGCCCACAAACGTGAGGCCGCGGTCGGACACTTGGCGGGCGAACTCAGCGGATTCGGCAAAGAAGCCATAACCGGGGTGAACAAGGGTTGCTCCGTTCTTCACCCCAGCGTCGAGGACTGCGTCAGCGTCCAAGTAGCTAGGAATCTCCACGGCGGTATCGCATGCGTCGACATGCAAACTAGTGACGTCATCGGGGGTGTACACACCCACGGTAGGTATCCCCATGAGCCGTGCAGTAGAAGCGATTCGCACCGCAATTTCGCCACGGTTAGCAATGAGCAGAGTGTGTGTCATCAGTCCTCTTGGTTAAGTGCGGCTACAAGGTCGACTTTTCTGATCTTGCCAGTCGCGGTCATCGGCATAGCTTCCACAAAGGTGATTTCTGGAATCTTGTATTCCGCGATGTTTTGGCGTGCCCAGTCAGTAAGTTCATCTGCCGTGATCCGTGAGCCTTCTGCGCGCACAATGAATGCGACGGGAACCTGTCCGCGTTTGC
>CABTZC010000088.1 GCA_902489185.1 uncultured Brevibacterium sp.
ACCTTAATGCCGGTGGCGTCTTCCATCGACTGAATCTGTCCGCGACGCGAATTCAGATCGCCGATGACGTCACCCATGTACTCCTCGGGAGTACGAACTTCAACGTCCATCAGAGGTTCGAGAAGAACCGGGTTCGCCTTCTTCACAGCTTCTTTCAGAACCATGGATCCAGCGATCTTGAACGCCATTTCCGAAGAGTCGACGTCGTGGTAAGCACCGTCCACAAGTGTGGCCTTGATGCCGACCAGAGGGTATCCCGCAAGAACACCCATCTGCATGGCGTCCCGGATACCAGCGTCAACGCTTGGAATGTATTCACGGGGAACGCGACCACCAGTGATAGCGTCCTCGAACTCGTAAATCGTGTCGCCGTCGACCTCCATAGGTTCGATGGTGACCTGTACCTTTGCGAACTGACCAGAACCACCAGTCTGCTTCTTGTGCGTGTAGTCCTGCTTTTCCACCGTGCGGCGGATCGTTTCGCGGTAGGCAACCTGCGGCTTACCGATGTTTGCTTCAACCTTGAATTCGCGCTTCATGCGGTCGACGAACACATCGAGGTGAAGTTCACCCATACCACCGATTTCGGTCTGACCGGTTTCTTCGTTCAGGTTAACCGTGAACGTCGGGTCTTCCTTCACAAGCTTCTGAATCGCGGTCGAAAGCTTTTCCTGGTCACCCTTGGTCTTAGGTTCAATCGAAACGAAGATCACAGGTTCAGGGAACGACATCGATTCGAGAACAATCGGGTTCGAAGCGTCACAGAGCGTGTCACCGGTAGTGGTGTCCTTCAGGCCAATGAACGCATAAATGTGTCCAGCGAAGGCTTCCTCGACAGGGTTTTCCTTGTTCGAGTGCATCTGGAACAACTTACCAACGCGTTCTTTCTTACCGGTGGTGGTGTTAAGAACCTGGTCACCAGGCTTCACCGTTCCGGAGTACACGCGAACGTAGGTGAGCGAACCGAAGAAGGGGTGAGTCGCGACCTTGAATGCAAGCGCTGCGAACGGACCATCTTTTTTGGGCTCACGGGTAATAACGGTTTCTTCGTCGTCAACAGGGTGTCCCTGAACAGGTGGGACGTCAAGAGGCGACGGCAAGTAGTCAATAACGGAGTTCAGCATAGGCTGAACACCCTTGTTCTTGAACGCCGATCCGCACATCACCGGGAAAGCTTCCGAGTTGATGGTGAGCTTACGAATACCGGCCTTGATGTCCTCGATAGGCAGCTCGCCTTCTTCGAGGTACTTCTCCATCAGTTCGTCCGATGCTTCAGCCACGTCTTCAACGAGGCTTGCACGGTATTCTTCGGCACGGTCCTTAAGATCTTCTGGGATCTCAATTTCCGTCATGTCCTGGCCCTTCTTTTCTTCGTCTGGCCAGACATATGCCTTCATGGTGATGAGGTCGACGACACCTTCAAAGTCTGATTCCGCACCAATTGGAAGCTGGATCACCAGAGGCTTAGCGCCCAGGCGGTCCTTAATGGTTTCAACGGTGTGGTAGAAGTCGGCACCGAGCTTGTCCATCTTGTTGACAAAGCACACGCGAGGAACGTTGTACTTATCAGCTTGACGCCCCACGGTCTCGGACTGTGGTTCAACACCTTCCTTACCATCGAACACAGCGACAGCACCGTCAAGAACGCGTAGTGAGCGTTCAACCTCAACGGTGAAGTCAACGTGGCCCGGGGTGTCAATGATGTTGATCTGGTTGTCTTCCCAGTAGCAGGTTGTTGCGGCGGAGGTAATCGTAATACCGCGCTCCTGCTCCTGTTCCATCCAGTCCATAGTCGACGCACCGTCGTGGGTTTCGCCGAGCTTGTAGTTCACACCTGTGTAAAACAGGATACGTTCGGTGGTGGTGGTCTTTCCGGCGTCAATGTGCGCCATAATGCCGATGTTGCGAACTTTCTTAAGATCGCTAAGCACTTCGAGTGCCACGGTGTCTCTCTCTCGTCTCGTTGACTTGCTCGGACCTGGGGTAAGGGTAGTTACCCCTACCCCAGATTAGCGACTACCAGCGGTAGTGAGCGAAGGCCTTGTTGGATTCGGCCATCTTGTGAGTATCTTCACGACGCTTCACAGCGGCACCAAGACCGTTGCTTGCGTCAAGGATTTCGTTCATGAGGCGTTCCGTCATGGTCTTTTCACGACGCTGACGGGAGAAACCTACGAGCCAGCGCAGAGCAAGCGTGGTCGAACGCGCAGGACGCACGTCAACTGGAACCTGATACGTGGCACCACCAACACGGCGGGAACGAACTTCAAGGGCCGGGCGGATGTTGTCCAGTGCCTTCTTCAGCAACTGAACCGGTTCCATGTTGGCCTTTGCACTTGCACCTTCAAGAGCGCCATAAACAATGCGCTCTGCAGTGGAACGCTTACCGTCGAGCAGAACCTTGTTAATGAGCTGGGTGACAAGCGGTGAGTTGTGAACTGGGTCAATAACAACCGGGCGCTTAGGTGCGGGTCCTTTACGTGGCATTACTTCTTCTCCCTCTTGGCTCCGTAACGGCTACGTGCCTGCTGGCGTCCCTTGACACCTTGGGTGTCGAGTGAGCCGCGCACGATCTTGTAGCGGACACCGGGGAGGTCCTTCACACGTCCACCACGCACAAGCACAATTGAGTGCTCCTGCAGGTTGTGTCCTTCACCCGGAATGTAGGCGGTTACTTCAATCTGGGAAGAAAGCTTGACACGAGCGACCTTGCGCAGGGCTGAGTTGGGCTTCTTCGGGGTAGTTGTGTACACACGGGTGCACACGCCACGACGCTGCGGGCTACCCAAAAGGGCAGGCGTCGCGTTCTTCGCGGCCTTGTCGTGCCGTCCTTTACGGACGAGCTGCTGAATAGTTGGCACTAGTTCTCCATTGCTTCTCAGTATTCCTAATTCCACCACTCTGGTTGAGCAGCAGACATGTCCTTCTGCGACTGGGTGAAGCTACCTGCCCAATCGCAGTCCTCACACGCTTTCCCAACCCCCGCGCTCGGGTGTGTCGGAGCGGCACATTCCAGATAAACGTAGAGTCACTTCTACCTGATAAGCGCTTTTCTGCGTGTGAGAGTGCTTGAATGCACGCACGCAAGCACAGTTGCTTCGAAAACAACCACAGTCAAGCGTAAACGCCACTAACGGTCAGCGTCAATTTGAGCCACAAACGTTCAGAGGTTGTTCACCTTAGTGGGCCAGTAAACACGCCGCATGGTCAATCGAAAGCCACACTAGCGAACTAAACTGAGACCAAAATCGATAGGATCAAAATATGGCCAACTCCAGCGCACACTCGGGCGAAAGCAAGGACCTTGAAAAAGCCCAGCCAGCTACCAACAGCCCTATTGAAGAGTCCGCACCACAACCAAAGCTCCGCCGAACCCGCGCGAGTGACACAGATCGTGACACCGTTGTCTCTGCCTTGTCTGACGCCCTTTCGCGTGGCCAGCTCACCGCACTCGAATTTGACGACCGCCATTCACAAGCGCTCAAAGCCATGTACATCGACCAACTTCCAGAGCTCATCGAAGACATCCCTGAAGCCGATGAGATCGAACAAGACCTCCGCGCTCGGGACACTGCCCGTCGCGAAAGCACCGAGTTAGCAACCAAACCCGGGTCCCACCTCGGGCCATATAACAACCAACACCCCAGCCCCATCCAGCCTGCGAAACCTGGGAGTGGCAAGAGCGACACCGCAATTTGTATTTTGAGCGGTTCAAACCAGGTCGTCGAGCCCAACACCCCTAAGGTCAATGCGCTGGCCATGCTGGGCGGCAACGACTACGACCTGTGCGACGTGATGGGACCGGGCGTTGAGTTCACAATCGAAAGCGTCAACTTCTTAGGCGGGCACGACATCTACGTGCCCCCAGGAGTGCGCATCATCGACAAGAGCATTTCGATCCTGGGCGGGGTGGACATCGCACAGAACGCACGTGGCGACGGTTCCAACGGCACGCTCATCATTAGTGGCTTCAACCTGCTAGGCGGCGACGACGTCTTGCTGGCACGCGGCTACCGCCAAAGCCAACAGTAACCACGCAGCAACCCTGAACACGTACCCACCAGCCAGTCCCCCACCTACACCAAGCGACCATTCAACACATAACGGCAACCAACAACCAGCAACAGCAGTAGACCTAAGGAGACCGGTATGAACATTGGAATCTTGACCTCCGGCGGCGACTGCCCCGGGCTCAACGCCGTCATTCGTGGGGCGGTACGTAAGGGCGTTCGCGAAACTGGCGACACGTTCGTGGGCCTCAAAGACGGGTGGCGTGGATTGTTGGAGGCAGATTACGTCCCGCTCACCACGCACGACGTCCGGGGAATTTCCGGCCGAGGTGGAACCATCTTGGGTACGTCCCGCACCCACCCGTATTCCCAAGGCGGACCGGACCAGATGAAACGGGTCATGGAGGAACACAGCATCGACGTAATCATCGCGATTGGGGGTGAGGGCACGCTGGCCGGTGCTGCCCGTTTGGCCGACGATGAAGGCATGCCAGTTGTTGGTGTCCCCAAGACTATTGACAACGACCTTAACAACACAGACTACACGTTCGGGTTCGACACGGCCGCTTCGATTGCAACTGAGTCGCTGGACGCGTTGCGCACCACGGCTGAGTCGCACCACCGTTGCATGGTTGTAGAAGTGATGGGTCGCAACGTGGGTTGGATCGCCCTGCACGCGGGAATGGCCGGCGGTGCGCAGGCCGTTCTGCTCCCAGAGTTCCCGGTCCCCTATGAGCAGATCTACACGTGGGTGCGTTCTGCCCGGGACCGAGGTCGTGCCCCCATTGTTGTTGTGGCAGAAGGTTTTGTGCCCGAGGACCTCGATACTCAGGTCTCGGACGCCGGGCGTGACAAGCACGGACGTGTGCGCCTGGGCGGTGTCGCTAATCACTTGGCTCCTCTCATTGAAGAGGCAACTGGGGTGGAGACTCGTGCGACGATTTTGGGTCATCTGCAACGCGGTGGCTCCCCTACTGCGTATGACCGCGTACTTGCGACCCGTTTGGGCATGGCAGCTGTTGAACTGGTTCACCAGGAAAAGTGGGGGTACATGACAAGCCTTTCGGGTGTGGACATTGCATCAGTTCAGATGGCACATGCTGTTAACAACCTCAAGACAGTCCCGCAGTCCCGCTGGGATGAGCTTCAGGTGCTCTTGGGTTAATCCGACGCCTTCAGGTTCACTCTTCCCGCTTAAAGACAAACGCCGCTTAAAGACAAACACTGAGCGCCCCCGACCGTAATGGTCGGGGGCGCTCAGTTCTTGTGCTCTACGCCGGGCTCTAGCCACCGTCAGTGGCTAGAGCCGGGAGCGACTAGCCTCCGAATGAGTCGAAGTCGTAGTCTTCAAGCGGAATCGTCGAGGCGTCACCGCCCAGAGCTGGGTAGAAGTCACCGTAAGAGTTGGCAAACATTTCCTGCTTGGCTTCTTCCGTTGGTTCCACGATCATGTCGCGGAACTTGTGCATACCGGTACCAGCTGGGATGAGCTTACCGAGGATGACGTTTTCCTTCAGACCCAAGAGTGGGTCGGACTTACCTTCAAGCGCAGCTTCCGTAAGAACACGCGTGGTCTCCTGGAAGGATGCGGCGGAAAGCCAGGACTCGGTTGCAAGCGAGGCCTTGGTGATACCCATGAGTTCGTCACGTGCTGATGCGGGCTGGCCACCTTCAGCAACGACGCGCTTGTTTTCTTCCTGGTAACGGCTACGGTCAACTAGTTCACCTGGCAACAAGTTGGTGTCACCAGATTCGATCACGGTCACACGGCGCAGCATCTGACGCACAATAACTTCGATGTGCTTGTCGTGGATGCCCACACCCTGTGAGCGATATACCTTCTGCACTTCGTCAACCAGGAAGCGTTCAGCCTCACGGCGACCACGGATGCGCAGAACCTGCTTGGGGTCAACCGCACCCATCTGCAACTTCTCGCCGGCCTTGACGTGCTGGCCTTCTTCAACCAGCAACTGTGCACGGCGTCCAACAGCGTGCTCGATTTCGTCCGATCCGTCGTCCGGAACCACAATCACGTAACGAGTCTTACGGGAGTCGTCGATCTTCACACGACCGGTTGCTTCAGCAATTGGCGCGAATCCCTTAGGTGTACGTGCTTCGAAAAGCTCGGTCACACGTGGCAGACCCTGCGTAATGTCACCGCCACCACCGGCAGCAACACCACCGGTGTGGAAGGTACGCATGGTCAGCTGGGTTCCAGGTTCACCAATCGACTGAGCAGCCACGGTACCGATAGCTTCACCGATGTCTACCAGCTGACCGGTAGCCATGGAACGGCCGTAGTGCTGAGCAGAGATCTGTACGTCCGAGTCAGCGGTGAGGACCGAGTGAACCTTGACCTCACGGATTCCTGCTTCAACCAAAAGGTCGATCACGTCGGTTGAAATGTCGGTCTTAGCTGGAACGATGACGTTTCCGTCAGCGTCAACAACGTCGGCAACCGTGAGACGTCCAAGAACCGAAGTTTCCACGAACTCGTGTGGTTCGAGGGTTCCGTCGGCAGCTTCCTGTGAAACCGGGAGCGTAATGCCCTTCTTGGAGTCGGTGGTTTCGGTGCGGACAATAACGTCCTGCGAAACGTCGACCAGGCGACGTGTCAGGTAACCGGAGTCTGCGGTACGCAGAGCGGTGTCGGCAAGACCCTTACGAGCACCGTGCGAGGCGATGAAGTACTCAAGTACGGACAGTCCTTCACGGTAGTTCGACTTAATTGGGCGAGGAATAATTTCACCCTTAGGGTTTGTCACCAGACCACGCATACCAGCAAGCTGGCGCACCTGGGTCCAGTTACCGGAAGCACCCGACTCGACCAAGCGGTACACCGAGTTTTCGGAGTCGAAGTTGTCCTGCATGACCTCAGCGACCTTGTCGGTGGTGTCCGACCAGATCTTCACGAGTTCAGAACGACGTTCCTCATCGGTAAGCGCACCAATTGCGTACTGGTCTTCAACCTTGGCCGACTGGTCTTCAGCCTCGTTCAGCAGGCCTTCCTTGGCTTCTGGTGACACGATGTCACTCATTGCCACGGTCAAACCTGAGCGGGTGGCCCAGTAGAAACCGGTTGCCTTGAAGTTGTCAAGGGTCGCTGCGACTTCCACCTTGGGGTAGTAGTCGGCCAAGCGATTCACAATCTTCGAAAGGAGCTTCTTGTTTACCGTGTTATTGACGTAACGGTAGTTCTCAGGAAGCGTCTCGTTGAAGATTGCACGGCCCAGCGTTGTTTCGATGGTCAGGGGCTGTCCTTCAGCCCAGTCCTCCGGCAGTTCCATGTCCTTGGCTGGGACCAGGTTGTCGATGCGGATGCGTGCTTTTGCACGCAGGTCCAGCTCTCCTCGGTCGAATGCCATGATGGCTTCAGCCAGTGACGAGAACTCGCGCCCTTCACCAACGGCACCGTCAACCTGCGAGGTCAGGTGGTAAATACCAATGATCATGTCCTGCGAAGGCATGGTCACAGGCTTACCGTCGGAAGGCTTCAGAATGTTGTTCGCTGACAACATCAGAATGCGAGCTTCTGCCTGAGCTTCAGCTGAAAGCGGAAGGTGTACAGCCATCTGGTCACCGTCAAAGTCCGCGTTGAACGCGGAACAAACGAGTGGGTGAATCTGGATGGCTTTACCTTCAACCAGGAGTGGTTCGAACGCCTGGATACCAAGACGGTGCAGTGTAGGTGCACGGTTCAGAAGCACAGGGTGTTCGGTGATGACTTCTTCGAGAACGTCCCACACCTGCGGGTGCTGACGTTCCACCATGCGCTTTGCCGACTTGATGTTCTGTGCGTGGTTGAGGTCAACCAAACGCTTCATCACGAACGGCTTGAACAGTTTAACAACTGCCATGCCCCAACGGGGCGCAAGTACGCGGTCATACGCAGCAGGGGAGCCACCGCGT
>CABTZC010000089.1 GCA_902489185.1 uncultured Brevibacterium sp.
AGTGGCCCTAACTGTTTGGACAATTCATGCCGCAGGTCCCCGACCCTGTCGAGATTGGTTTGCAGTCCGGTGAGTTTACGTAGGGCTTTGTCTTTGCGGCGGCGGTGTTTGAGTACACCGGCGGCTTCTTCGATGAAGCCGCGTCGAGTTTCAGGGTCGGCGTGCAGGATTTCGTCGAGGCGACCTTGCCCCACGATCACGTGCATTTCTTTGCCCAGGCCGGAGTCGTTGAGGAGTTCTTGAATGTCGAGGAGGCGGGCGGGAGCACCGTTGACGGAGTATTCGCTTCCACCGCTGCGGAAGAGGGTGCGGCTGATGGTGACTTCTGTGTAGTCGATGGGGATTGCGCCGTCAGTGTTGTCGATGGTGAGGCTGACTTCGGCGCGACCCAGGCCCTGTTTTTTGGCAGTGCCTGCGAAGATGACGTCGTCCATTTTGCCGCCACGTAGGTTCTTGGCTCCTTGTTCGCCCATCACCCAGGCAAGAGCATCGACCACATTGGACTTACCGGAACCGTTGGGGCCAACAACACACGTGATACCGGGTTCGAGTTCAAGGGTCGTCGCATGAGCAAACGACTTAAACCCGCGCATCGTGAGTGTTTTGAGGAACATAGCCTTCTTATTTTATGTGGTGTGCGATCATCGAGGCATGAGGCCCGCGTTTACTGTGGTTCCGTTTCCATATTTGTTTCAAGCATCACCTATTATTTGGCAATCATTTTGATTGCGGTGGCTTTTGTCATCTTCATCGTGAAGATGGCGCGCTTTTTCGGATGGTTCAGTAGAAAGCGCACTTAAATCACGAAAACTTGTGTAGGGTGTGTTGCACACGCCGAAGTGTTTTCTAGTGGTTTGGAATTGGCTGGTTCATATGCACACTCCAGATTCGAATTCTCAGAACATGCCCGACTACCTGGACGATCTACGTCCAGACCCTGATAAGGGCCGTGAAGTTGATTACAAGTCACCTGGTGAACGCGCAACCGGGATTACCGCTAAGACGAACGCATTTCGCTGGGCGGGTTTTTCTATTGGACTCGGTATTGCGCTAGCCCTGTGGTTTCTTCTCCCTGAAACTGTGGGGCACAACGCTCGCTTGACCGCTGCGATCGCAGGGCTGATGGCCACCTGGTGGATGACGGAAGCAATTCCGATTCCGGCAACGGCGTTGGTGCCACTCGTTGCGTTTCCACTGTTCGCTCAACCCATCGCTGCAGACGGCGCAGAACCCAAACCACTCACGTTCAGCCAGGTTGGCGCCTCGTACGGAAACGCAACAATCTTCCTGTTCATGGGCGGATTCTTCATTGCGCTTGCCATGCAACGGTGGAATCTGCACCGGCGAATCGCGTTGGGTGTTTTGCGGATCATGCCCAACAGTCCCGGCGCAATGATCGCAGGGTTCATGATCGCGACCGCTTTCTTGTCCATGTGGGTGTCGAACACCGCAACGGCCGTCATGATGCTTCCCATCGGAATGTCAGTGCTCACGCTGGTAAACGAGGCCACCGGCAAGTCATCAACCACCTCGGTGACGGAGATCGTTCAATCAAAGTTCGGAACCGCGCTGATGCTGGGTATTGCATATGCCGCGTCGTTGGGGTCGCTCGGAACACTGATCGGTACTCCGCCTAACACGTTCCTAGCCGGATACATGGCGGAGACTCAAGGAGTGTCCATCAGCTTTGTGGGCTGGATGGCTGTCGGTGTTCCCATTTCTGCTGTCTTCCTTGTAATCACGTGGTTTCTGCTGGTCAAGGTGCTGTTTAAACCAGAGATTTCCGAGATTCCCGGCGGCAACGAGCTCATTCGCAAAGAGCTCGACCGGTTGGGCCCCATCTCTTCCGGTGAAATACGAGTGTTGTGCGTCTTCATCCTGACCGCGCTTGCGTGGATTACCATTCCGCTTATTTTCGAGAAACCGCCTATTGACGACGCAGGCATAGCCATGGCTAGTGGCCTGTTGCTGTTCTTGCTCCCTGCAGGTGCGGAACGAGGCGTGAAGCTCCTTGACTGGCAGAGCGCTAAGGAACTGCCGTGGGATGTGCTGTTGCTGTTCGGTGGTGGACTTGCGTTGTCGAGCATGTTTGAAAAGTCCGGGCTCACCAAGGTGATCGGAGACATGGCGGCCGGAATGGCCGGGGTGCCGCTCATCCTTGTCATTGCGGTGCTTGCGGGTGCAATTTTGTTCCTCACGGAGCTGACGTCAAACACTGCGACCGGTGCCACGTTCATTCCGGTGGCTGCCGGTATAGCAATGGGTATGGACGTCAATGTCCTGCTGTTCGCTGCACCGGTTGCGTTGGCCGCAACGTGCGCGTTCATGCTACCCGTGGCCACGCCTCCAAACGCCGTTGCCTACGGTTCCGGCTATGTGACGATCGGGCAAATGGTCCGAGGTGGTATCTGGCTCAACCTGATCGGTATCGTACTCATCACGCTGGCGTCCACGACCTTGCTGACGTGGGTGTTCGGTTTGTGAGGTGCCTGGCCGAGGTGTCAGCTCCTTGCGTGGCGTGAAGGCTGGGCTGTGCCTCACTTTGGAATATAGATTTTGTGTTGGATTGCCCGGAGTATCAGCTGGCTGACGCTTTGAGCGTGTAGTTTGGTTCGGAGCCGTTCAGCATGTGTGCGAACGGTCGCCACGGAGCAGTGTTCCCTTTTAGCAATGTCTGTATAGGTCAGTCCGTCGCACAGGAGAAGAAGTATCTCTTCTTCTTTTTGGGTGAGTTTTTCTGTCAGTGGCGCTGAAGGATCTGGTCGAGTCAGGATCAGGTCTTCGCGCAGGGTGGCTAGGTAGCGAGCTGGTTCATCGTGGACGATGTGCGTTAGCACGTCGACAAAGCGTTCAGGTGGAAGTGATTTGTTCATGACGGCTACTGCCCCGGATTCGAGCATGTGACGTATGCCTGGACCTGATGCTGTGGTGGTCAGTGCCACCACAGTTTGGTTGGGGTTGTTTGCACGGATTTGCGCGGTTGCGGTAATTCCGCTGATTCCCGGAGGCATGGAGATGTCCATGAGGACAATGTCAGGGCGTAATTGGCCGGCGAGGTCTACTGCGTGCTCGCCTTGTCTTGCCGAACCCACCACGGTAAAGCCTTGAGCCTCGCTAAGCACGTGTTCAAGACCTCTCAGCGCCCATGAGTCGTCATCACACAAAAGTACGTTTGTCATGGCACGTGTGGTGAAACCGCTAAGGTCCAGTGTTGCCGTGTACGCGCCGTGATCGCATCAAACCCAGGAACCTCCAACGTCCGAGTCAACGACCCATCCTTTTTACTAAACGACTTAATCACGGTGCCGTCCTCGAGTTCAGCCAAAATATGAATGCCCTCAGGCGAAAAAGCCGCATTACCAACCGCAAAAAACTGTTCCGACTCCTGGATCTGGAACAACTTCTCGGTCACTCCCGTATCAATATTCGTCTGCCAAAACGAACCATTCACTGCAAGCCATCGAATTGATGAACCATCACGAGAACCAAGCTCATAATAGGGGCTCACAAGAAACTGAGGATCTTCATAAATAAACCGCGAACCGTCTGCATTCTTCATGGGGACATCTTTATGTTTACCGGTCTTGGTGTCCCGAATACGCACAAAAGCCTTATACGTGTATCTAGGCTCACCCGATTTGGACTTCTGCACCTTTTCAGTTTCCAATAATTGAACGACTCTGCCGTTCACACACGGCAACGGCTCGCTCGAAGTCTCAGAATCATTAATTCGAGTCATTTCGACAATCCGTTGCTTCCCATCAGAAGTGCCACTGGCCTGCACAAAAGCTGTCGCGTTATCACGCAGCTCCGGTGGAGCGTGCTTCACTGTTTCTCCGGTCGCATCGCCAAGAGCGTAAAGAACCCCATCACACTCCGAACCAGTCAGAAAGATTCCATCAAGATCCGTAGTGGAATACCCCTGCGGAGTGATGGTTTCCGTAGACGCGTGATATGACGACCCATCTTCACTCCACCCATTATTCATCAGCGCAAAAACTTCATCGGAAGTTGTACTCGGATACAAATACGTCGTCACTTCTGTCTTCGGATGGTCAACCTTGACCACCCGGTCCGACACGAAATAATCATACTTACGATCAATAGCAACAAGCGTGTCACCTTGCCAGATCGGCGTAGCAATGGCCATCGGTTCGATCTTTAACGCTTGAACAGACCCGTCCCTATCAAACGTCACCAAATAACTTGTGTTGATGCCAGGAACTGTATCCATTTCCCGTGCAATGGGACTCAGCTGCGTAGCAAAAAAAGTATCTTCTGTGATGCGGAATTCGTCCTCACTGACCACCACACCCGAACGGTCAAACCACGAACACCCCGACAAACATGCAGCAACAAACCACACAACACACACCGAAGCGATCGACCTTTTCATAGTGCTTACTATCTTTCTATATAAGTGAGAACTGTGGCGCCAGAATAGTCATGACGCCACAGCCGGTTCAGAGGTCAGTAAGTTCTCCAAGTCTTGGTCTTACTAGATTTAACTATGTCTTTAGGATAAACACCGGGACCGCCGTTACCATCAAGATCTACCTTCGCACTGTTCTTATAAGCCGCCCAGACAAGTTGCGAGCAGTTCATCTTCTTGCCATACGGCTTTTTATTCGTTGCGAAGTAAATGTTGTATGGCTTGTTCAGTAGATGATCTTGAGCGTACCAACCTGTACGAACACGTGCTTTTTCTTTAACATTCACGTACATTAGTTTGCTACCTCGGTACACTTTTACCTGGTTAGTTGCCTTTCGATGGCTCTTTCGCAGCACGGGTTTCTCTATCGAACTCGTATTCTGCTTTATCTTTCTGCCACTGAGCTTCCTCTTCTTCAGCAGCCTGGAGCGCGTCGTCAACGACTTGCTCATAGCTTTGACCGTTTTCTTCCGCATACTCGCGAAGTCCGGCACTCATTTCTTCTTCAGTGGTTCCTGGATTCAGTTCAACAAGACGTTCAACTGCTTCTTCTGTACTCATCGACGAGTCTTTTGCCGTTGCATGAGCCGGTCCGCTAAGAACACTGGCAACAAGCAACGCGACTATGCTGGTGGACACGAGGAAAGGTGTTTTCTTCATGAGAGCTCCAAAGTGAAGTACTTACGTAACCTCTGAACAGGTCACACTTTGAAAGTACTAATCACGAAGTGGCTCTCACATCCGTCATTTAACGTATATTCTTGATCACTTCCGGGGAGATTACATGAGTGCCATAATCCGCGCTTTGTGTGGCCCCAGAGTCATCGACCCCTACATACGTCTGGCAACTCTAATCGTAGGACTCTTCATTGGGGCACCCGCTTCCTTCGAGCTCCTCACAGACCTCAACGCTCAGCTTGATATCGCTTTTGGCCTACTCATCATTGCGCTCCCATACTTTCCCCGCACGGTTGCACTCATAATCACCGCAGTTTCAGTCACACTGACAGTTGGGCTCACAGCTAACGCAGTGATCAACGACCTAGCGCTATCAGTTGCCGGCGCCGTACTGCTCACCTACAAACGCTGGAAACTAACATCCCTGCCTTTTACGTCCCTTGTCGCTCTCAACGCGTACCTGCTCATCGGGTCTGAGTACTACTCGTTCTTCCACTGCGCAATCTCAATAGGCACTTTCGTGTTAGCAAGCACCCTTGGCTGGGCTGCAGGAACCACAGAACAACGAATCACCCGGCTCATTGCAGAGGCAGCCACCCAAGCTGCGGAATCCGAACGTCGCGAAGCTGACCTACGCAACCAATTCGCGCTTGACGCACACGACACCGTGTCACACGGGCTCACAAAAGAAAACTTCATGCTCAGAAACGCTCTGAGCAAAACGGAACCAGGAAGCGAACTCAATCAAGACATCACAGAAATCCTGTTAGCCAACAGAACTAACCAACAAAACCTGCGCTCCTTGTTAGCAGGACTCCACTCCACCACCACGAACACAGTCGCCCTCAGCCATGCTGTCGAAACCGTGTGCGACGACATCCGCGAAGCGTTCTCAGCAGCTCAACGCCCCATTCGCATCACCTGCGCAGTCACCGACCAACCTTGCCCACCGCAGCGCACAGCGGGTGTAGGGCTGCTACTGACAGAACTCGCCACCAACATCCTCAAACACGGCGACATCAACGACCAATCAGCAACACTCGACGTTACATGCGACGGCCGGGGCCTCCTGATCACGGCACAGAACACGCCCCGCCAGCTCACACCTCGGCCAGAAAACTACACGCCACCTACCACCACGGCGTTCTCCGTTGAGCGCCGCGTAACTATGCTCAACGGCACCACCGATTTTCACACAACACCAGAATCATTCACCGTCACAGCCACCGTGCCGCTCAACGCACCTGAGCAGAACCCCACGACATCTAACGCAAGCGCTGCGGTTTCTGACACTTCACACACACGTGAGTCGACCGCCCGCCCAGCACAATCCGCGTAATGGGCGTCGAACAGCGCACACACGGCTGACCTTCCCGGCCATATACCTGTAGCGACCGCTCGAAATACCCTGACTCGCCGTTGACGTTGACATACAGCGCATCAAAACTGGTGCCACCCACCTCCAAGGCACGCGCCATCACATCACGGGCCGCCTCCAGCACCCGCTCAATCCGCGAAATCCGCAACCGCGAAGCCCGCGCTGCCGGGTGCACGCCCGCTTCAAACAACGCCTCATCAGCATAAATATTGCCCACACCACTGACCACACGCTGGTCCAGCAAAGCCGTCTTCATCGCCACGTTCTTGCGTGCAATAGCCCTTGCCACCACCGGCACCGAAAACCCATCCTCAAACGGATCCAGCCCCGCCCCACGCGCCGACTCCGCCACCAAACGACGCTCACCGGCCGCACCTGCAACACCAGGCACCAGACGTTCAACACCCAGGTGACCAAAGATACGCTGATCCACGAACCGCAACTGCCCCACTCCTGCGGGTCCAGCCACGTTGAACACCGCCCGCGTGTGTGGGTGCAACGGGTCATCTGCCTCGTGGATCCTCGCCTGCCCACTCATCCCCAGGTGCATGGCAAGCGCCCACTCATCCACCTCGGCGGCCTCACCGTCACCAGCCAGCCCGTCACTAATCAGCCCAGTGCCAACCAGCGGCATCCACATGTATTTTCCGCGCCGCTCAACTGACGCAATTCGCGCGCCCGCTAGCGCGCGTTCAAAACTCACCACCCGCTCTGCAGGCACATTCCTCGCCGAGGTGGTCCCCAGTATCCGCGCATCGAGCACCTGGGCACGGGTGATGGTGGAGCCTGTGAGCCAGGCAGAAAGACCTCGGCGCACGGACTCTACTTCAGGAAGTTCAGGCATTCAGGCACCGCTCCTTTGCGTGCCCAGCCACTAATTCCGGTGCCACCCAGGGTACTTTTCAAGAATCTTTTTCACCGCAATTTCCGCGGCAACAAGTTCAGCATTCTTCTTCGACGTGCCTTCGCCGGCAGCCCACCGCGTTTCGCCTAGATACGCGACTGCGGTGAACACGCGCGCGTGATCGGGGCCTTCACCGGTGACGTCGTAATGCACGGCACCCAGGCTTAAGTCCGCGGCAGCTTCCTGCAATGTGGTCTTGTAATCCATGCCCGCGCCCAGGTTCACGGCGTCTTCAAGAAGCGGCCCAACCAGGCGCTCAACTAAAGCGTTCGCGGCGTCCGGGCCCTGGGACACATAGCAGGCGCCAATGATGGCCTCAACAGTGTCGGCAAGGATCGAGTCCTTGTCACGACCACCGGTGCGTTCTTCGCCGTTGCCCAACAGCAGGAACTCGCCGATTCCAT
>CABTZC010000090.1 GCA_902489185.1 uncultured Brevibacterium sp.
CCCCCAGCCCGCCAGTCCTGACGCACTAACCACGCAAGAATCACGATCACCAACGCGACCGCGGCGACTCCCCACAGGGCAGGGTTACCCACCGAGGTGATGGCCGCTGAGCACTTGTCCCACACGCAGCCGTTTTGGCCAGGTTCGGGGGAGCGGTAATAGAAACTTGTGGGTCGCCATTGCACGATCCAGCCCCACGGGTTTGACGCGTAGGGGTGTTCGGAATTTAATCCCACGTGGAAGTTGTATGCCGAACGGTGGTAGTGAACCAGGGAAGGAATCCAGTCGGGGAGCCAGCTCCACCAGCCCTGATGCTCTTGGGCCCAGTGTCTGTCATAACCGTTGCTGGTAAAGATCCAACCCGACCAACACAGGACATACGCAACGAATGCAACGGGCACGAGCGACATAAAGGCAGGAACGGAGTCGCGTACCAGCATGCCTCGCAATGGATATTTCACGCGGGCGAGGTAACGGTTCCGCACATCCCACACCACGATCATGATGCCGAATACGGCAAGCGCGTAGAGCCCGGACCATTTGACGCCCATCGCGCATCCGAGTGCCACGCCGGCAGCCAAACGCCACGGGCGCCATCCTAGGTGAGGGCCAAAAGTCGATAAGCCCGCACGTTCTTTCTTGACGGATCCGCTGGTCAGCTCCACCATGCGCGAGCGGGCGTAGTCACGGTCGATTACCAGAAGCCAGAATCCCATGAGCACGAAGAACATGAGGAAGAGATCAAGCAACGCGGTACGAGAATGAACGAAGTGTTCACCATCGGTCATGAGGAGAAGTCCCGCTATAAAGCCCATCCAGACGGACCCGAACAACCGAATCGCTAAGCGCACAATGATAAAGACGGTCAATGCGCCCACAATCGCAGCTGAAAACCGCCAACCGAACGACGAATCCTGGCCAAAAATCATCTGGCCCACGGACAACATCCACTTGCCCAATGGTGGGTGGACGACGTATCCGGGGTCGTCCAACGGCATCGGGTTGCCAGCGACAAAGCTGGGGTTAGGTTCTTCTGGCCATGCGCGTTCCGTTCCGTACTTCCACAGCGAGTACGCGTCCTTGACGTAGTAGGTTTCGTCGAAAATCAGTTCATTGGGGTGGCCCAGACCAATCATGCGCAAGATTGCCGCAATGACAGACAACCCCGCGGCGACCGCCCAGCCAACGGGGTTGCGAAGCGCGTCATGCGAATGCGCGTACTTGGTAGGAATTCGCTTAGAAGAAACCACGCGCCTAGTTTACGCATGTGACTTCCACTAGTCTTGGTTTTAGAAGTCTTAGGAAGGAAGTCATGTCGTCGAACATTCCTAGTTCAAACGGGGGCTCGAGCCGCCCCTACAACGACCTCCCCTCGTACGGTTCGGGCCCGTCGTCAAGTAGCCAGGGTCCTGTCAGTTTTAAACCTGGGGCTTCTTCGCACGGTTCGGGAGGGTCCGCTTACGGGTCTGCGACCCCAGGGGCCGCGGCATCTGATTCCTCGTCGTACGGGTCTTCTCCCTATAGCTCTTCTTCTTATGGTTCGTCACCCAGCGACTACGGCAACAGCCAGGGTGGAACATATGGTGGCGGAGATTACTCTTCAGGCAATTACGGGGCGCCTGCTAATGAACTCGCTAACGAGACGCCGGCATACAACCCCGCCCCAACCTATGACTCACAGTCCTCCCCGTACGGGGCGCCCTACGGGGCTCCCGGCCAGCCCGTGCGCCGCGGAACAAACGGCTTGGCTATTGCAGCGTTGATTACAGGGATCGTGAGTCTGGTGGCCGTCTGGCCTTTCGGATTTATTGGTATTGCGCCTGTCATCATGGGCCACATTTCGCTCAACCAGTGCAAGGATCGCGGACAGGAAGGTAAAGGCCTAGCGATTGCTGGACTCATCACCGGTTACATTGCGATCGGTGGCTTTATTTTGATCATCCTGTTCTTCATTTTGATGTTCGGTCTAGCCGGGCTTGCATCCAGCTGAAGCTTGAGAAACAGAACACAGCGAGTGACGGACCACTTGACCTGTAACCCACGGGCACGTGCATGACTGACTCGGCTTTGGTGCTTGTGGGGACACCTATTGGCAACCTCGACGACGCGAGTCCCCGAATGCGGGCAGAGATCGAAGCTGCCGACGTCATCGCGGCTGAAGACACGCGTCGTTTCATGGGCCTGGCTTCCCGCTTAGGGATCACGTACTCTGGTGCTCTGATCAGCCTTTTTGACCACAATGAACGTTCCAAGGCTAGTGAGATCGCTCAACAGATTGAGAGCGGCGCCAGGGTTGTGCTGCTTACCGACGCCGGGATGCCGGCGGTGTCTGACCCCGGTTACCACGTGGTCAAAGAGGTTGTGTCACGCGATTTGCCTGTGACAGCAGTTCCGGGACCGTCGGCAGTGTTTACCGCTATCGCCCTGTCCGGTCTACCGTCCGACCGCTTTACGTTCGAAGGTTTCGTGCCACGCAAGGCGGGGGAACGTGGACGCCTACTGACAGACCTTGCGGGTGAACGGCGCACCATGGTCTTCTTCGAAAGCCCGCACCGGATCCAAACTACCCTGGCGGACTTTGTCACCCACTTTGGGGCAGACCGGCCTATGACGCTGAGCCGGGAACTGACCAAAACCTATGAAGAAACCCTGCGGGGAACAACCCAGAGCATCTATGAGCAAGTGGTCGCCAGGGGCGGACTGAAAGGTGAGCTCACGGTGGTGGTGGCAGGCGCGCCCGAGGGGAGTGACACCTCGGCGGCGGACCTCACAGGAGACGTTGCCCAGTTAGTGGAGTCCGGGATGCGGGCGAAAGACGCAGCCGCCCACATTGCGAAGATTCACGGACTGAAATCCCGCGACGTGTACGAGGAATACATCCACACAAAGTGAGTGCATAAACTAGAAGCCATGACGTTCTACATGACCACCGCAATTGCATACCCCAACGGTTCGCCACACATTGGGCACGCGTACGAATACATCGCGTCTGACACGATCGCTCGTTTTAAACGTCTGAGTGGCGAAGATGTGTTCATGCTGACCGGAACAGATGAGCACGGACTGAAAATGCAGCAGTCGGCTCAAAAAGCTGGAATTACGCCGCGGGAACTTGCAGACCGGAACGCGGCAGGTTTCCGCGCGCTACACGACGCGTTGGGATCGTCATACGACCGGTTCATCCGCACAACCGACGCAGACCACTACACAGCAAGCCAAACGCTGTGGAAGAAAATGGAAGAGGCTGGGGACATTTACCTCGACGCCTACGCGGGCTGGTACTCCGTGCGCGATGAAGCTTACTACGCAGAGGACGAAACTGAAGTTCGGGACGATGGCGAACGCTATGCGATTGCCACCGGAACACCCGTGGAATGGACTGAAGAAGAATCGTACTTCTTTAAACTTTCGGCCTACGAAGACCGGTTGCTGGAATGGCTGGACACGGTCGATGAGTTCGGTCGGCACCCGGTGGGGCCTGATGTGCGTCGCAACGAAGTCGTGTCATTCATCAAAGGCGGACTGAAAGACCTGTCGATTTCACGCACCACATTCGACTGGGGTGTGCCGGTACCCGGCAACGACAAGCACGTGATGTACGTGTGGGTCGACGCTTTGACTAACTACCTCACGGGTGCGGGATACCCCAACGTGGACTCGGAAGAGTTCCAGCAGCGCTGGCCCTGTGAGCTTCACGTTGTGGGCAAAGACATTCTGCGATTCCACACCGTGTACTGGCCCGCCTTCCTGATGAGTGCAGGGCTGGAACTGCCCAAGCGCGTTCACGCTCACGGGTTCTTGTTCAATAAGGGCGAAAAGATGTCCAAGTCAGTGGGCAACGTGGTTGACCCGTACGACCTCATTGACGCGTTTGGCTTGGACGCGCTTCGCTTCTTCCTGCTTCGTGAAATCTCCTACGGCCAAGATGGCTCATACTCAGCCGAATCGATCATTGCGCGCAAGAACGCAGACCTGGCTAATGAGTACGGCAACCTGGTTCAGCGCTCCACCTCGATGGTTGCCAAGAATTTAGGTGGAGTAGTGCCCGAGGTGGCTGAGGCTGATCTGACGGACGACGACCGTGCTCTGCTCGAACACACCGACGGTCTGCTGGAACGCGTCACTGCGTTCGTCGACGTGCAGGAACTGCACCGTTATGTGGAAGCCCTGTGGCGCGTGCTAGAAGAAACGAACCGGTACTTCTCTGCCCAAGAGCCGTGGAAGCTGAAGAAAACCGACCCCGACCGCATGGGTGTGGTCCTTTACGTCACGCTCGAAGTTTTGCGCCGAGTGTCGATTCTGGCTCAACCAGTCATGCCGGAATCTACCGGCAAGGTCCTCACCCAGCTGGGAGTTAGCGAGGACGCGCGGACGTTTAACGACCTCGGCACATGGTTGCCAGCCGGCACGGATCTGCCCGCACCGGCACCCGTGTTCCCACGGCACGAAGCTCCGAACGAAGGTGACGCCGGGACTGCAGGAGGCGCCAAGTAATGGCATCTCGCGCTGCTGGCGAATACCCACCGGTACCGGAACCACTCGCGGTTCCGGCCGTGGACACGCACACGCACCTGGACATGTGTACGGGCGCTCGCGGTCCCATCAAGTCTGGTGAGCCTGCCCCAGAGGTCGAGCCTGAAGAAGACGAAACGTTCCCACCTTTAGATTTCTTCTATGACACCGCCATGGCCACTGGCGTGACCCGAGTGGTTCAAATCGGGTGTGAAATGGGTGCCGCCAGGTGGACTGCTCGTGTAGTGGAAGAACAGGCGCAGGCTGGCCGCGACTGGATGCTGGGCGGGGTTGCGATCCACCCCAACGAAGCGCCCAGGCTGGCACGCGTTGGCATCTTGGAAGAGTCGCTGGACGAGATTGAACAGTTGGTCACATCCCATGAGCGCATGCGCGTGGTGGGGGAGACCGGGCTCGATTTCTTCCGCACTGACGCTGACTCCGCGCGGGATATGAAAGCGCAGGAAGAGTCATTCAGGGCGCACATTGAGATCGCGCAACGCAACGGGCTCACGCTCCAGATCCACGACCGGGAAGCGCACGCAGATGTGTTCCGGGTTTTGCGTGACACGGGTGTTCCCGAGCGCACAATCCTGCACTGCTTTTCCGGCGACGTTGAGATGGCTAAGGAAGCGGGCAAGTTGGGGATTTTTTGCTCCTTTGCCGGAAACGTCACCTTTAAGAATGCTCACGGGTTAAGGGAAGCCGCCGAGGTGGTCCCTTCTGATCTGCTTCTGACAGAAACCGACGCGCCGTTTTTGACCCCGCACCCCCACCGTGGAAAGCCTGGGGGACCGTATATGGTTGCGCACGTGGTGCGGACTCTTGCCCAGGTACGCGGTGTAAGTGAAGGCGAGCTGGCCGAACGAGTCACAGCCAACGCAGTGCGTGCGGTTGGTTCGTGGGAGTCGACGCCCTGAGCTGAAAATTCGCTCAAGGCTTATGAAAAATTGGCACTCGAGTTGAAAGAGTGCCAACTGCGGAATAGAGTTTCAATTAGCACTTGGGCAATGCGAGTGCTAACCGTACGGTGAGGTGAGTGTCGCACTCGGCGGCACCTAGAGACACCGGCAAAATGCGCTAAAGCTTGATGCTGATTCGGCACCCGCGACGACGAACAACACTAAGCGAGCTTGCCCAAAGAGCACACAAAACACATCTCGACACAGACTCAAAAGGAGACTGTCACATGTCGGTAGCTATTAAGCCACTCGAAGACCGCATCGTAATCCGTCAGCTCGAAGCAGAACAGACCACTGCTTCCGGCCTGGTTATCCCAGACACCGCTAAGGAAAAGCCACAGGAAGGCGAAGTAGTCGCAGTTGGTCCCGGTCGCGTAGCAGACAACGGAAACCGCGTGCCGGTTGACGTCAACGTTGGCGACAAGGTCATCTACTCCAAGTACGGTGGAACCGAAGTGAAGTACCAGGGCACGGAATACCTGGTGCTGTCAGCTCGCGACGTTCTCGCAGTAATCGGCTAATCACACCTTCACGCACTCACACTCTTTAGAAGGAAGTGAAAAATGGCTAAAACTTTGCAGTTCAATGACGACGCTCGCAAGGCACTTGAGCGCGGTGTGAACGTTCTGGCTGACACCGTCAAAGTGACACTGGGCCCACGCGGTCGCAACGTTGTTCTTGACAAGCAGTGGGGCGCACCCACAATCACCAACGATGGTGTCACCATCGCACGTGAAGTCGAACTCGACGACCCATACGAAAACCTGGGCGCTCAGCTGGCAAAAGAAGTTGCCACCAAAACAAACGACGTTGCTGGTGACGGAACCACCACCGCAACCGTTTTGGCTCAGGCACTCGTCCACGAAGGTCTGCGCAACGTCGCAGCCGGCGCAGCTCCTGGCCAGTTGAAGGCTGGCGTTGAAGCGGCTGTTGAAGCAGTTGAAGAACGCCTCAAGGAAATCGCTCGCGAAGTTGCTGACTCCAAAGAAATCGCTCACGTTGCAGCGCTTTCGGCTCAGTCACCTGAAATTGGTGAACTGATCGCAGGAGCCTTCGACAAGGTCGGCAAAGACGGCGTTATCACGATCGACGAATCACAGGCGTCTTCGGTTGAGCTTGAGTTCACTGAAGGTATGCAGTTCGACAAGGGCTACCTGTCGCCATACTTCGTGACCGACGCTGACCGCCAAGAAGCGGTTCTGTCAGACCCATACATCCTGATCCACCAGGGCAAGATCTCCAACATTCAGGATCTGCTCCCTGTTCTGGAAAAGGTGCAGCAGGCTGGCAAGCCACTGTTCATCGTTGCCGAGGACGTGGAAGGCGAAGCGCTGTCCACCCTGGTTGTCAACAAGATCCGTGGAATCCTCAACGTTGCCGCTGTGAAGGCACCCGGATTCGGTGACCGTCGCAAGGCAATCCTGGAAGACCTGGCAATCCTCACCGGTGGACAGGTTATTACCTCTGACATGGGTATGAAGCTCGACCAGGTCACCCTGGACCAGCTGGGTACCGCGCGCACCATTACCGTCACCAAGGACAACACCACTGTTGTCGACGGTGGAGGATCGCAGGACGACGTCGACGCTCGCACCGCCCAGATCCGTGGCGAAATCGAGAACACAGACTCGTCTTGGGACAAGGAGAAGCTGCAGGAACGCTTGGCCAAGCTGGCTGGCGGTGTTGCAGTGATCAAGGTGGGTGCCGCCACCGAGGTCGAACTCAAGGAACGTAAGCACCGTGTCGAAGACGCTGTTTCCGCTACCCGCGCAGCCATCGAAGAAGGTGTGGTTGCTGGTGGTGGGTCCGCTCTGATCCACGCAGCTAAGGTTCTTGACGGTAACGACCTGGGCAAGGACCACGACGCTGCAACCGGTGTCAACATCGTTCGCCGTGCAATCGTTCAGCCACTGCGCCAGATCGCAGAAAACGCTGGACAGGACGGTTACGTTGTTGCATCGAAGGTTGCTGAGCTGGAAGCAGGACAGGGATACAACGCTGCAACTGGCGAATACGGTGACCTGATCGCTCAGGGAATCATTGACCCAGTCAAGGTGACCCGTTCGGCACTGCGCAACGCTGCCTCCATTGCAGCTCTGGTTCTCACAACCGAAACTCTGGTGGTTGAGAAGCAGGAAGAAGACGACGAGGACGACAAGTAAACGTCACTTCTGAAGAATCGGGGCGCCAGGAACAAACCTGCGGGCCCCCTTTTTTTTTCCCGCCCCCCCCCCCCCCCCCCCCCCCACTTTTTATAAAAAAAAAAAAACACAAAACTTTTTTTTTTTTTTTTTTGTGTGAAAAACAC
>CABTZC010000091.1 GCA_902489185.1 uncultured Brevibacterium sp.
AAGCCCTACGGAACACTGGGCAAGAAGCCCCTACCGTACACACTTTTTGGCCTATAACCCGAATCCCCGGGAGTTAGAATGGCTCAAGCCCACTCCATAGTCCGCATGACACCGGATGATTGGTCCCGCGTGCGTGCAATTCGCCTCGCATCGCTCATGGACGCTCCTGCTGCGTTTAGCGGATCGTACGAGCGAGAATCTCAGGTAGACGAAGCAACATGGCGGGAACGCCTCAAAACGCTCACCATCTTCATGTGTGTAAAGCAGGGCTACGACATCGGATTCGCAACCTTCACGGTCAGAGACGGTCACGCCGACCTCGGCGGCACATGGGTACACCCTGCGCACCGTGGCCACGGTGCCGTAGACGCACTAACAAACACGGTCTTCACAGAAGCCCAGCACGCGGGATACACGGAAATCCAGCTGCGGGTATTTGAAGAGAACCAGCGGGCGATTGGCGCATACCTCCGTTTAGGTTTCCGCATGACCGGCGAAATCGACCGCCTGCCCGACGGTCGTGAAGCCGCATGTATGGTCCGGAAGTTTGCCTAAGTTCCTTTACTGAAATAAACGACTATTGTAATTGTCATGACAGTTAATGAACTACCTCGCCCAGACGTCGACCCCGGTGGCCTCCTCGAATACTCAGTCGTGTTCACCGACCGGTCACTTAACCACATGTCGAAACGCTTTGTGAAGGTTATGCAGGAAACCCTGCACATCCTGCGTTCGACGTACAACGCGCACACGGCGACTGTGGTACCTGGCGGTGGTTCATATGCCATGGAGTCAGTGGCACGTCAGTTTGCCAATGACAAAAACGTTCTGGTTGTGCGAAACGGGCTGTTCTCCTACCGTTGGTCACAAATCTTTGACACCGGTAAGATCCCGGCGCGTCACGATGTTCTCAAAGCCCAGCACATGGGCAATTGCCAGTTCGCACCAGCACCCATCGACCAGGTGGTGGCTCACATTCAAGACACAGCACCCGACCTGGTTTTCGCGCCCCACGTCGAAACCGCTGCAGGCATGCTCCTGCCTGACGACTACGTGCGCGCTCTGGCTGATGCTACACACAGCGTAGGCGGACTGTTTGTCCTCGACTGCGTGGCCTCCGGTCCGCTCTGGGTCGACATGGAAGAAGCCGGCGTGGATATCCTGGTCAGCGCACCTCAAAAAGGATGGAGCGGATCACCTGCATGCGGATACGTCATGTTCTCACAGGCAGCACGCGAACGTCTCGACTCTACGGAAACCTCGAGCTTCTCACTGGATCTGAAGAAGTGGACCAATATCTGTGACGGCTATGTCACCGGCGCACACGGCTACCACGCCACCATGCCTACCGACACCATCCAACACAACCTGGGCCTCATGAAAGAAGCCGTGGACACCGGACTGGACGTTTTGCGCGAACGCCAGAACGACCTCGGGACCCGCATCCGTGAAGCACTTACCGAACGCGGTTTCACCTCCGTTGCCGCACCTGGGTTCGAATCACCAACGGTCGTTGTCGTCAACACTGACCGCGATGACATCCTGCCTGCTTTTGCACGCGCCGGTGTGCAGGTCGCCGGGGGAGTGCCACTCCAGGTGGGTGAACCAGCAGACATGAAGTCGTTCCGCATCGGGCTGTTCGGTCTAGACAAGTGGGCCGACGTCGACGCGGCAGTAGATCGTTTCACGACAGCACTCGACGCTGTGGTTGCAGAAAACCAGTAGCTGCAACGAAAGCCGTGGCGGGGTCGGCCTGCACTGGGCCAGCCCGCCCGGCCGTTACTTCAACGCGTCAAGGTTGTGAGCCAGACGGTCGATTCGGTTTGCCACCTCGCGCATCTCGTCCTCCGTTTTACAAAACGACAGACGCAACGCGTGTGCCAACCGTTGTGCCACAGGGGAACCGGTTCGGCACAAACGGTTAACCGGAATCCCCGTGAACCCAAACTCCGTGGTGAGGAGCTCATTCAACGCGTGCGAATCATGCGACGTGACCTCAGCAAAATCCACCACGGTGAAGTAGCCGGCGGCCGGAACGTTGAACGTAATCCCGGGCACGCGTTCCAAAGACTCCATGAGCACATCCCGGCACCGCTTCAATGCGTCACGGTTCTGATCGGCGAAATCCTCATGCTCGTTGAGGGCCCTCGCGATAGCTGGCTGAAGCGGGGTGCCTGACGTGTACGAAAAGAACTGCTTAAGCGCCTGGATCTGCTGACGAACCTGCGGATGCGCCACAAGCCAGCCGATCTTCCACCCGGTCACATTAAACGTTTTACCGGCCGACGACACCGTGACAATGCGAGGCGAATCCGGGAACAGCGCCGCAACTGACACGTGCTCAGCTGGGTCAAACACCAGGTATTCGTACACCTCGTCGGTGATGAGCCACGCGTCTGCGTCCTCACATGCCTGAAAGATCCGAACCGTGTCATCGCGGTCCAGCACCATTCCCGTGGGATTGTGCGGAGTGTTGAGAAGCACGGCATCGGCAGATCCCACCGCGGCGTCAAAGGCCGCCCAGTCTGGCTGCCAAACCCCGTCATCAAAGACCAGCGGCACGCTCACCAACCGTGCCCCAGCCATTTCACAGGCCGCCGCATAGGAGTCGTAGAACGGTTCAAACGTCAGTAACACGCCACCCGCGGGGACCAGGGCCATAATCGCCGAGGTGAGAGCCTCCGTGGCGCCCACTGTCACCAATACATGGTCCCGGGTGACAGTGTGGTTGTACCGGCGAGAACGCTGAGCCACAATCGCGTCAAGCAACGCCGGCACCCCAGTTGGCGGTGCGTACTGGTTCATACCGGCGCGCATGAAGTGCGAGACTGCGTCGATGAGGAATTGGGGCGTGGGACTCGACGGGGCACCTTGTCCCACATTGATCGCACCGTGCTGTGCGGCTAACGCGCTCATTTCACCAAACACGGTGCCACGGATATTGCCGTTCGGGTCCAGAAGCCCCGCTGCTTCACACACCCGGTAGGGAAGTGCCTGTTCGTTCACGAAAGCAACTCCAATGCGCTACTGTGCACGAGCCCATTGGAGGCGAGCGCATTGCCGTCAAACGGGCCGGTCTTTCCGTTGAGGCTGGTGAACGTGCCACCGGCCTCGGTGACAATGGGAACGAGCGCGCCCATATCGTAGATTTCGAGTTCCGGTTCAGCTGCGAGGTCCACCGCACCTTCAGCGACCAACATATACGACCAGAAATCACCGTAGGCGCGTGTTCGCCACACTGCGTCACACAGTTCAAGAAGGGCCTCACGTTTACCGAGGTCTTTCCACCCGCCCAAGGACGCGTATGAAAATGACGCGTCTTCCAGGCTCGACACCTGCGACACGTGAATCTGCACGGGAGCCGGGTCGTGTGCCATGGTGGTCCACGCACCTTCGCCCTTGCTGGCCCACCACCGGCGGTTCATTGCGGGGGCGCTGACGACTCCAAGCAAGGGTGTCTCGCCGTCGTAAAGCGAAATGAGGGTGGCGTACACGGGCACTCCACGTACGTAGTTCTTCGTCCCGTCGATCGGGTCGATGATCCACTGCCTGGTTCCCGATCCAGTAGTGGGTTCGAACTCTTCTCCCACAATCGCGTCATCAGGTGCGTGCAGTGAGAGCAACTCACGGAGTTTTTCCTCAACCGCACGGTCCACCGTGGTCACTGGCGTCATGTCAGGTTTGGTTTCCACCGTGAAGTCGCGGTTGTAAAACGAGTCGAGCGTCAGGTGATCTGCCGCGTCGGCAAGAGCGAGCGCTAAATCAAGGTCGTTCACGGTTCCTCCACGTGGTTCAGTGGTTTCAACACCGGGCGAGTCCTGTTCTACTTCAGTACTGCGGTGTAGAAGCCAAGTTTGTCAGTAGCCGCCTGAGCGAGTTGAGCCGGTCGCGGCCGGCGTCTCCAGCTTTACCATTTGTAACCCATGCGTCGAGCGCACAACCGGGGGAGTTCTCAGTGTGAGAACATCCTCGGGGGCATTCGGCGGTTGCAGGCACAAGTTCTTCGAACGCGTTGAGAACGGTTTCCGGCGTCACGTGTGCGAGCCCAAAACTCCGCACACCGGGAGTGTCAATGAGCCAACCTCCGTCAGGAAGCTCGACACCCAGCGCCGATGAAGACGTATGCCGCCCCCGCCCAGTCACGTCGTTCACCGAGCCAGTCGCGCGACTCACCTGCGGAATCAACGCGTTCATCAACGTGGACTTACCCACCCCAGAGTGGCCCACCAGCACGCTGACGTGACCATCCAAAAGCCCGCGCAACTGATCCACGCGCGGCTGCCCCTGATCGTCGAATCCGCAGTCAACAATCTGCACACCACTGTGCGCGAACCGTTCCCGCAACGCGTCAGCCGGCTTCAAATCGAGTTTCGTAATAGCCAAAATCGGCGTGATTCCAGCGTCAAACGCGGCAATGAGCGTGCGGTCGATGAGCCCTTCAGACGGGTCCGGGTCCGCAGTCGCAGTCACGATCACCAGTTGGTCGGCGTTGGCCACCAAGATTCGCTCGGTGGGGTCGGTGTCGTCGGCGGTGCGTCTGAGAACCGTTGTGCGTGGCTCAATGTCCACAATTCGCGCTAAGGTTCCTTCCGCGCCCGAGGTGTCACCCACCACCCGTACCCGGTCACCGGGGACTATGGGCCGGCGTCGAAGGTGAGAGGCTCGCACTCCCGTTAAGCGGGTGCCATCGGGCAAGGCAAGCCGGTAACGACCTCGGTCAACAGAAAACACAAACCCAACAAGGGCGTCCGAATAATCTGGGCGGTCCTTTGTGCGTGGCCTGGACCCACGCCGGTTGGGGCGCGGCCGGTAGTCCTCTTCTGTGAAGTGAGAGTACCGACTCACGCGTTCACCACACGTTCGAACATGTCAGTGAACTGTGGCAGGGTCTTAGCCACAGTGTCGGGATCCTCAATCATGACGTCCTGTTTCAGACCTACCAGTGCTCCCGCCATGACCATGCGGTGGTCGGCGTAACTGTTCCATGTACATCCCGTGGACACCGGCGCGGTAATAGTGAGATAGTCCGGGCCTTCTTCCACTTGAGCACCGGCCTTGGCGAGTTCGGTAGCTAGGGCTGTGAGGCGGTCGGTTTCGTGTCCGCGCAGGTGCCCGATTCCACGCAGGCGCGACGTGCCGTGCGCATGTGCAGCGATGGCTGCGACCACGGGGGTAAGTTCACCCACCTGGGAAAGGTCAAGATCAACCGGTTTTACTGTGCCGGTACCTGTGACCGTGAGGCCCGCTGGAGTCAGGTCGGCTGTTCCGCCAAACGCGCGCGCAATGTCCACGAACGCGTGTCCGGCCTGGTCAGTGTGTGTGGGCCAGTGCGGAACCGTGACAGAACCGCCGGCAATGAGTGGCACGCCCAGGAACGTCGACGCATTCGACAGGTCTGGTTCGACCGTGACATCGATCGCGTGAACAGGGCCGGGCTTGACCGCCCACGTTGTGGGGTCTGGCTGTGTGACCTCTACGCCGTACTGCTTGAGCGTGGCGATGGTCATGTCAATGTGCGGTTTGGAAGGGACAGTCTCGCCGAGGTGTTTCACCGTCAGCCCGTCCGGGAACTTGGCCGCTGAAAGTAACAGCCCGGAGACGAACTGGGAAGACTGGGACGCGTCAATCGTGACGGTATGGCCCACGTGTTCACCGGTCGCAATAGAAAACGGAAGGTAACCGTTTTCGGATTCCACCTTGGCACCCAAATCAGAGAGCGCGTCGAGGATCGTCTGCATGGGGCGCACACGCGCTTGAGAATCGCCATCAAAGCGAGCACGGGCACCCGTTGCCAACGCGACGGGAGGAACAAAACGCATGACGGTACCTGCAAGACCGCAGTCGATAGCCACCTCGGTGCCATTCGTGTCAGAGCACATGATGGGGTCAACGCTCATGTCGTTGCCGTGAGGCGTAAACGTCGCTCCCAGCGCGTCAAGCGCGCGCATCATGAGTTCGGTGTCACGCGACACCAGCGGTGAGCGCACAATCGAAGGCGCATCAGCAAGAGCCGCAAGCACAAAATAGCGGTTCGTCAGCGACTTGGACCCAGGTACATCACAGGTGGCCCGCACCGGTGCAGTTGCACGCGGAACGGGCCAGTGAGTGCGGTTTACCACCGCTATCAGTTAGGGGAAACTGCGTCGACAGCCTTCGCCGAGGTGCGTTCGACTTCGCGCCACAGGTCTTCCGCCGCGTGCTGTGCGCGCCATGCGAGACCAGGCTTACCTGCGGTGTCGACCGATGCGAGGAGCGCACCACCAAGGATCGCAGTCTTTGCCAACAGGCCATCGGTGGAACGAGTTTCCTTGTTGAGCTGCTGGCCAACGACCTCAAGCAGGTACGTGGTGACCAGAATGCTCGAGGACAGGCGTGGCATCTTGCCAATAGCAAGAAGAGAACCTGCGGTCACCTGTGCGACACCAGTCGCGCGAGCAATGAGCGCGGGGTCAATTTCGACGTCGAACTTTTTCTTCGCAATCTTCGAAATGGGCTCAACGGAGCTTGCAGCAACATCGGGGTTCTTGACGCGGACAATTCCGTTAGCGATGTATGCGGAAGCCAGCATTGGGCGAGCAATCAACCTTACAAGTGACACAGAAACAACCTTTCCGATTGGATTCGCTAGTTTCAGCATAGCGCGGGGAATAACCGAGGTGGCAAAACAGTTGTACCTGACACGCACAGAGCGTCGGACAACCCCACGCGGGGAGTACCCAAGCGAGGTGAAAATGACGGCGACGTTAGTAGACTGGGAGCTGATGGAGAAAAACACTGTTACCGCTCCCAGCGACCACGACATAGATCTGAGTACAGAAACGGAAGACGAGCGTCGTGCGCGTTTTGAAAACGAGGCACTCGAATACGTTAACCAGCTGTACGCGGCCGCTTTGCGCATGACGCGCAACCCGGCAGATGCTGAAGATCTGGTGCAGGAAGCGTATCTCAAGGCGTATGCCGCGTTTCATCAGTACCAGCCGGGAACCAATCTCAAGGCGTGGCTTTACCGCATTCTGACGAATACCTTCATTAATTCGTATCGCAAGAAACAGCGCCAGCCACAAGAAACGGGTGGCGACACCATCGAAGATTGGCAGATTGCTCGTGCCGCCAACCACACGTCGTCTGATGGAAAATCAGCGGAAATCGAAGCACTTGAGCGGATCCCAGACTCTGACATCAAGAAGGCTTTGCAAGCACTTCCCGACGACTTCCGCATGGTCGTGTATTACGCGGACGTCGAAGGGCTCCCGTACAAGGAGATCTCGCAAATTATGGATACGCCCATGGGGACCGTGATGTCGCGCCTTCACCGAGGTCGTCGCCAGTTGCGGGAGATGCTGGCTGATTACGCTGCCGAAAGAGGTTTTGGAGAGGGGGCAGGTTCATGACAGACGGAAAGTCCTGGTCGCAAAGTCGACTGGAGTCACTCGAACGGATTTACGCGTTTCTCGACGGCGAGGCGAATGATGATGCGATTCGTGCCATTCAAGAGCACCTGCAGTGTTGTCCCGAATGCGAACACGAATACAAGATCGAGGCGCTCATGAAAGAACTGGTGCGTCGTTCGTGTTGCCACGACCAAGCACCGCAGGGGCTAGTCGAACGGATTCGTGCGCGTATCACCGTTGAACGTACAAGCATCACATATCATCGCGAATGACGAACGAACGCGCTTAGACAAAAAAGAAGAGGGCCCGGTGAGAAACTCCCCTGCCCTCTTCCTTTATCGCCTTGACGGGGTTTAGTGGGGAGGCC
>CABTZC010000092.1 GCA_902489185.1 uncultured Brevibacterium sp.
AACCTCCTCATGCGAGCCCGTGAGGCGGGTGTCGCTGCGCGCACGTGGGCGTGGGCCCACGGAGACCACCCAGCTGCCAAAGCTTTAGCGGAGTCGTTCGGGTTCTCCTGCGAGCGGGTCCTCTTGCAGCTTTCAACGAAGACCGTGGAAGAGGGGCTTGCCGTTCCGAATGTGAACACCCCATCGGGAGTTAGCATCCGCACGTACCAACCTGGTGATGAAGTCCGGTGGCGCGAAATCAATAACGCCGCGTTTAGTTGGCACCCGGAACAGGGCAACCAAACAACCCAGGACTACGCGCGCATTGTGGGAAACCCCAGCTTTGATCCCGCCTCGGTTTTCTTTGCGGTCCAGAACGGCGAAGTTGTGGGTTTTCACCACACGAAGATTCACACTGACCACCCAAGTGGGCTCACCATGGGTGAGGTTTATGTCATTGGTGTTGATCCGCAAGTTCACTCCCGTGGTGTGGGGACAGCTCTGATGATTGCGGGCATGCGACACCTTGTGGACAGTGGAGTGGACGCGATTGAGCTGTATGTTGAGTCCGACAACGACTCAGCACGTCACCTGTACTCCAAACTCGGCTTTGTGAATGAAATTCGCCACATCAGCTATGCACCACAGGACCACACGTGAGCCCCACCCCAGTTTCCAACGCAGGCGAATCCGCTCGACTCAACGCCGATGTCCTTGCAGCAGGAGCCGTACTCTGGCGCAAAGCCGGTGGACGCCTTGAGGTGCTTTTGGTTCACCGCCCGAAATACGACGACTGGTCGTGGCCCAAAGGAAAGGTCGAAAAGGGAGAAACGCTACCCGAATGCGCGATTCGTGAAGTCGCAGAAGAAACCGGATACCGCGTGACCCTGGGCCTCCCCCTGCCGTCTGCGCGGTACACGGTGGGAAAGAAACTTTCCAAGCACGTCGAATATTGGGCGGCGCGTGTCATAACCGAGGCGCCACCTCAGCCTTCTAATCCCAAAGAAATTGACAAGGCTGTGTGGCTGCCCATCGAGGACGCGCGCAACAAGCTCACCCGCTTTTCTGACCGCGAACAACTAGACCGCCTGGAGCACGCCCACCAGACGGGAAGCTTGCACGGGTTTCCCGTCATTATCGTGCGTCATGGGAAGGCTTTCCCGCGTTCGAAATGGCATGAAACTGAACAGGTGCGACCATTACTGGGCTTGGGAACGCGCCAATCATTAGCGTTAACCGGTTTGCTTGATGCATGGGAACCCAAGCGGTTAGTCTCCAGTCCCTGGAAGCGGTGCGTGGCTACACTCAAGCCGTACTCCGCGTCCACAGGCAAAAACATCAAAACGATCAAATGGCTCAGTGAAAAGAACAATTCAAACAAGCCTGAAAAAACTACGCAGGCGCTGGAAAAAATCATCGCAAAAGAACAAGCTGTGGCCGTGTGTACCCACCGCCCTGTTTTGCCAACTGTTTTTCGCACGCTTGCATCTTTTGCCCCCACGGGGCTAGCAGAACAACTGCCCAGTGAGGACCCCTATATGAATCCCGGAGAGATCCTCATTGCCTATTTCCGCCCGGGCCCCGTCCCACGCATAGTCGCGGTGGAACGATACCGCCCCATCGACACTTAGGCCCTGATTGGCTTCACAGTGATGAAAAAGTTATCAAGATCTCAACTTTTTCTAAGCGAATTAACCCCCCGTTAACCTGAACAGATCCTTGCGTAAACCATCAACTTTTAACGTTGAGATGCACGTGGGGAACTTCCCCAAACAGAACAGACCGAAAGGTATCCTCGTGAAGCTCAAGCGTTTCGCTCCTGCCGCAGCAATTCTGGCTGCTGGTGCTTTGACCCTGTCCGCTTGCGGTGGCTCCCCCGAAGGTGGCGACAAGGGCGGCGAGAACGGCGGCGACAAGGCCGCATCCGGCACCCTGATCGGTGGTGGCGCTTCCTCGCAGGAAGCTGCTATGACCGCGTGGGCCGAAGGCGTTAAGGCTGACAACCCTCAACTCTCCGTCAACTACGACCCAGTAGGTTCCGGTTCCGGACGTAAAGGTTTCCTGGGTAGCCAGTACTCCTTCGCTGGTTCAGACGCAGCTCTGGAAGCCGAAGAGCTCGAAGAAGCTAAGAAAGTTTGCGGTGACGGCGGTGCATTCCACGTTCCTGCATACATCTCCCCAATTGCAGTTGCTTACAACCTTCCTGGCGTAGAGGAAGTTAAGCTCGATGCAAAGACCATCGCTAAGATCTTCGCCGGCAAAATCAAGAAGTGGAACGACGACGCAATCGCAAAGCAGAACGAAGGCGTTGAACTTCCTGACAAGGACATCGTTCCTGTCCACCGTGCAGACGACTCCGGTACCACCGAAAACTTCACCGCTTACCTTGCTGAAGCCGCTGGCGACGACTGGAAGCCAGGCGAAATTGAAACCTGGCCAAAGGAACTCGGTGGCGAATCCGCTCAGCAGACCTCCGGTGTTGTTTCGCTGACCAAGCAGAAGGAAGGTGCGATCACCTACGCAGACGCTTCCCAGGTTGGTGAACTCGGAACCGTTTCCGTCAAGGTCGGTGACGAATACGTCCCTTACTCAGCAGAAGCTGCTGCGAAGATGGTTGATTCTTCCGAACCAGGTGAAGCTGGCGCAATCAAGCTCAACCGTAAGAGCGAAGAATCGGGCGTTTACCCGGTCGTTCTGGTTTCCTACCACATCTACTGCAAGCAGTACCAGGACCAGGAGACCGCTGACCTCGCAAAGGCATTCGCTTCCTACGTCGTGTCCGAAAAGGGCCAGAAGGACGCAGAAGCTGCTGCAGGTAACGCTCCTATCTCGCAGACCACTCGCGACGCTGCGATGAAGGAAATTGACGCTATCACTGCTCAGGGCTAATTGCTTGAACACACATAGCACGTGCTGAAAGGACAGCCACCGGACCCTCTGTCTGGGTCTGGTGGCTGTTCTGTGCGCACAACTTTTCACACATATCCACCAGCGGGACACTCCCGCTTTCGTTTACTTTAGGGATTTATTGTGAGCCAAACTACTGCGGAGCCAAAGGACAAGAAGGCTCCCTCGGTCACCAAGTCGGCGCGTGGTGGCGCGGCTGGAGACAAGGTATTCTCCAGTCTTGCGCTGGTTGCCGGTGCCATCATTCTTCTGGTCCTCGCGTTCGTTGCAATCTTCCTGGTAGTTGAGTCCCTTCCAGCACTGTGGCCAAAGGTCTTTTCAAACCAAGACAACATCGTCAGTGCGGACAACTTTTTCCAGTACGTCTGGCCGCTTATGGCCGGGACGCTCATCGCATCGGCTATTGCACTTCTCATTGCTACCCCGATCGCGGTAGGAGTTGCTCTCTTCATTTCGCACTACGCCCCGCGCAAGATCGCAACGCCGGTTGGGTACGTCATCGACCTGCTCGCCGCGATTCCTTCTGTGGTCTACGGTGCATGGGGTATGACATTCCTCGCTTCATCGCTTGTCCCTGCGTACGCGTGGCTCAACAAGTATTTGGGCTGGATCCCCCTCTTCGGTGGTGAAGCCTCGAACACCGGCCGTACGATCCTCACCTCCGGAATCGTTCTTTCGGTCATGATTCTGCCCATCATTACCTCGCTGTGCCGTGAAATCTTCGTCCAGACACCAAAACTGCACGAAGAAGCAGCGCTTGCCCTTGGCGCAACGCGCTGGGAAATGATCCGGATGACGGTGTTCCCATTCGCTCGCGCTGGAATCATTTCGTCCATCATGCTCGGGCTGGGGCGTGCACTTGGTGAAACCATGGCTGTGACCCTGGTGCTTTCGCCCGGTATTTTTTCACTCAGCCTCATTTCGTCCGGACACAACGCGACTATCCCGTCAGAGATTGCTCTGAACTTCCCAGAAGCGTTCGGAATGCGCCAGAACGAACTGATTGCAGCTGGTTTGATGCTGTTCATCATCACCCTGGTCGTCAACATGATTGCGCGCTGGATCGTCAGCCGCCACAAAGAATTCTCGGGGGCTAACTAATGTCGAAAAACACTGAGACAAACACCGACACCAAGACCGAGGCGCCCAAGACTCTTGCGCGCAAAGGCAAGCAAAAGAATTCCTTGACCGCTGGCCAAAAGCCGTCGTGGATTTGGATTGCTGTTCTGGCTGGCGCCGCGGTTGTGGGGCTGGCATGGACGTTCTTGGTCCAGCACACATTCTCCGTTGTGGGCTTCGCGATTATCACCGCGATTGCGTACATCGTGGGAATGTACATCGTGACGTTTGCGATGGAGAACCGTCGGCGCGCGGCTGACGGACTGTGGAAGAACCTTGTGTGGGCAACGTTCATCATCGCGCTTCTCCCACTGGTATCTGTCATTTGGACAGTGGTAGCGAACGGTTTGCCAAGCCTGATCCGTAACCCAGCGATGCTCTTCCAAGACATGGGTGGAGTCACGGGTGCGACGGACCAGCAGACCGAGCAAGGCGGACCGCTCATGGGTGGTTTCGCACACGGCCTGGTAGGAACACTCATGATTACCCTGCTGGCCACCATCATTTCGGTGCCTGTGGGTCTGATGACCTCGATCTACCTGGTTGAGTACGGTAAAGGAAAACTGTTCTCGCGTGCGATCACGTTCTTCGTGGACGTGATGACTGGTATTCCGTCGATTGTTGCTGGTTTGTTCGCGTTTGCCGTGTTCCAGTTGTTCATCACGACGTTCATCGGAACGAGTCCAGCTAAACTGCAGCTGGTCAAGATGGGCTTCACGGCAGCGATTGCATTGTCAATCTTGATGATCCCGGTTGTGGTGCGTTCGACGGAAGAAATGTTGCGAGTTGTTCCGAACGAATTGCGCGAAGCCTCCTACGCGCTGGGCGTGCGTAAGTGGCGCACCATCATGAAGGTTGTTCTGCCTACCTCGATCTCAGGTATCGCGTCTGGTGTCACGCTGGCAATTGCGCGTGTTACTGGTGAAACCGCACCGATCCTGGTGACAGCCGGTTACATTGCAACAACCAACTGGAATGTGTTCAACGGATGGATGACTGCCCTTCCGGTGTACATCTACCGTCAGCTCGTCAACCCAACTGCACCGGCAGCACCGGACCCATCGATCGCTCGTGCGTGGGCCGCGGCTCTGGTTCTGATCGTCATCGTGATGCTCTTGAACCTTGTCGCCCGTATTATCGCTAAGGCGTTCGCCCCTAAGAAGACCGGTCGCTAAGGCCGCAAAGAAGAAGGAAACACTTATGTCAAAGCGCATCCAAGCCATTGACCTGGACGTCTACTACGGCAACTTCCTTGCGGTAGAGAAGGTCAACATCGACATTGCACCTCGTAGCGTCACCGCTTTCATCGGTCCTTCCGGTTGTGGTAAGACTACGTTCCTCCGCACCATCAACCGTATGCACGAAGTTCTGCCAGGTGCTCGCGCAGAGGGGCAGATTCTGCTGGACAACGAAGACATTTATGGCCCAGGTGTGGACCCTGTTGTGGTTCGCACCATGGTGGGTATGGTCTTCCAGCGCCCTAACCCGTTCCCCACAATGTCGATTCGTGAAAACGTTTTGGCGGGCTACAAGCTGAACGGGACTCGCTTGAGCACGCAGCGTGCGAATGAAATTGTGGAGCGTTCGCTTACTGGCGCGAACTTGTGGAATGAAGTGAAGGATCGTCTGGACCGTCCAGGTTCTGGCCTTTCTGGTGGTCAGCAGCAGCGTCTGTGCATTGCGCGCACGATTGCTGTTGAGCCAGATGTGATTCTCATGGACGAGCCTTGTTCGGCTCTTGACCCGATTTCGACTTTGGCTGTTGAGGACTTGATTAACGACCTCAAGGAACAGTTCACGGTTGTGATCGTGACCCACAACATGCAGCAGGCTGCACGTGTGGCTGACAAGACCGCGTTCTTTAACATTGCGGGAACCGGTAAGCCAGGTCACCTCATTGAATACGATGACACGTCGGTTATCTTCTCGAACCCCTCGCACGAGGAGACCCAGAACTACATTTCTGGTCGTTTCGGATAATTCCGGCTGCACGAACGCGAAGGGCCGCACCTGTAACGGGTGCGGCCCTTCGTGTTTCTGGTTTTACGTGTTGTTGTTGCTGTTTTCTGTTGTTCCTAACTGCTGCTGGACTATGTGCAATCCGGTCGATGCGCCCCTGGCACGTGTGTGTCCACAATCCCGATGGCTTCCATGAGGGCGAACATGGTGGTGGGGCCAACGAATTTGAAGCCTTTTTTCTGCAGGGTTTTGGCAAGTGCGTGGGATTCGGGTGATGTGGTTGGGATCTCGTTTACCGACTGTGGGGGTGTCCACGAGTCTGGCCGGAATGACCACACAAGTGTGGCGAGTCCCCCGCTGTCGCGCAGTTGTAGTGTTGCTCGTGCGTTGTTGATTGTGGCGTTGATTTTTGCCTGGTTACGCACGATCCGCGTATCGGCCAGCAAGCGAGCACGGTCGGCGTCGTCGAAACTGGCGACGACCTCGGGGTCGAAGCTTGCGAAGGCTTTACGGAATGCGGGCCTCTTTTTGAGGATCGTCGCCCATGAGAGGCCTGATTGGAACGCTTCCAGTGATAGCCGTTCGAAGATCCCGGTCTCGTGGGTGATGGGCACACCCCATTCGTGGTCGTAGTAGTCGCGAAGAAGCGGATCATGCGATGCCCATGGCGGGCGCACCAGTCCGTCTGCCCCGACTATGAGGCCACGGGCGGCAGCGTCGGTGCGGCTGAGTGTTGTGGCTCGCTCAGTCACTGCTCGAGTTCCAGTAGCGCGCGTTTCATGTCGAGGCCACCCGCATAGCCGCCAAGTGACCCGTCAGACCGGAGTACCCGGTGGCACGGGATGACGATGGGCACCGGGTTGGTGGCGCACGCAGAGCCCACGGCGCGCACCGCGCGGGGCCGGCCTACCGCCTCCGCGACCTGAGTGTATGTGCGCGTTTGCCCGTACGGAATTGTCGCGAGGCACTCCAGCACGGCCCGCCTGAAACGGGTGGTTGCACTGAGATCAATGTTGATATCGAATGCGGTTCGCTGGCCGTTGAAGTATTCGTCGAGTTGCTGGGTGATGGCGCCGAGGTGTCCCCCTGTGTCTTGCTCCCCGGTGTCTTGCGTTCCGACTGTTGCGGGGCGGGGCGGTTCGATGTTTTGCCCCGGCAGCCCGACGTTGACGAGCGCACCGTTGCGCGTAACAAGAAGGAGCTCACCCAGAGGTGTTTGGTGGGTGCAGTAGTTAAGTGTCAAGGCGCTCCTGCAGTGGGCACGGGATTGGTAGATGGTTTTAACAGTATGTCAGTACGAGCTGAGTTAGAGCGGTTCTGTTTAAAACGCCGATGGTTCGTTGATGGTGTCGCTGATGTCTTGGTCACCGGTATCGAAGTACTCAAGTAACCGCTCATACTGAAGTTGGTTAATCCGGGATTCTGGCGGGTAGACCAGCATCGCACCAATCCTGGGGAACACCCACGCCAGGGAACCATCATCCATCTTGTCGACGCGGAGTCGTTTCTGGGTTTTCTCCTGGTGATGCCGTTTACACAACGGGTGCAGATTCTCCATCACCGTCAACCCACCTGACGCAGGGTCCTGATGATTGAACGGTTCGATATGGTCCTTCTCGCACACCCTGGCAGGAACCGCGCACCACGGGGCACTGCACTCAGGTTGCCTGGCTTCCACCATGCGTTTCAAAGCCGCGGG
>CABTZC010000093.1 GCA_902489185.1 uncultured Brevibacterium sp.
GACGACCTCGACTATCAAGCTTGTGAAAGTCCACGGGCGAAAACTCATCTCCACCGGAAAGCGGGGCACCGTCATGTTTGAAACGCCCGGTGACACGCTCCTGTTCGGCTAGCTGGAGCGTGTCCCACACTTCAATCGTCATATTGATGCGCCTGGCAACCAGGTAACTACCACCGTGAGCCCAGGCAGGACCGGCGTTGATCCACACGTGCTCGTCCAGCGCGACAGTGTCCTCCGCTTTAATGTTTGCCGTCCCATCCTTTTGCCCAAAAAGGTTTCGCGGAGTCTCCTGGCTGCGGGTGGTCGACGACGTGCGCCCAAACCCCAACTGCGACCACTTGATGCGAGTCTTGCCCACGCCGATCCGCGTGAGGTTACGGATCGCGTGAACTGCCACCTGCGGGTCGTCCGCGCATGCCTGTATGCATAGGTCACCGTCGGAGCGGTGAGGGTCCAAGAAGTCATTCGTCATCACCGGCAGGTCAATGAATTCTTTTGGCATGTGTTTTCGCAGGCCAAAGCGGTCTTTTCCGTCTGCGGTGACGAAGAGCGAGCGCCCAAACCCGAACGTCAGCGTCAGACCGGCCGGATCCAGGCCAAATGCTTCACCTGTGTCATCAGGGGGAAAGTTGGGGCCACCTCCAAAGGCACCACGCGCTGAAACCTCACCACCTATGACCAAACGCCGCGCCGCTTCCGTCCACTCTTCGAGGAGTTCAACAAGGTCCTCCCGCGTGGTGCCTTCCGTGAGGTCAAAAGCCGCGAAGTGCATGCGGTCTTGCGCCTCGGTGGTAATGCCGGCCTGGTGGTCGCCTTCGAATGGGAAGATATTCGGCGCCGAGGTGGTCGACACCTGTGCGCGTTGGTGACCCCACGCGAACCCGGACACCCCACCCAGAGCAAGCCCGGCCGCGCCGGCACCCATGGCGCCGAGCAGACCGCGGCGACCCACACCTCGGCCGGATTCTGATTCCGTCAATTCGCTAGTCCGTTCCTGGCGTTTAGCCATCACTTGATCTCCAGAACTGTTCCGGTCAGCTTGGACAGCGGTTCGCGAAGTTCATCGATTTGGTGGGTCAGTTCGGCTTGTTGTTCGGCAGTGACGCTGTCGTAGCTGACGAAACCCTTGTCCAGGCTGCCGTATTTGCCCAGCAACTTGTTGAGCTCTGCGTACTCTTGCTCAATGTCTTTGGCCAGCTGTTTGCCGTCGGAGCCTTTACGTTCGGCAATGGGTTTGACCAGGTCAAACGCGATCTTCGAGCCTTCGACATTGGCCGCGAAGTCGTATAGGTCTGTGTGTGACCACCAGTCTTCTTCACCTGTTACCTTGCTGACCGCAACCTCTTCGAGCAGACCGGAAGCACCGTTGGCAACTGTTGCGATGTTGATCTGTTGGTCATCAATGAAGTTGTCCGCGTCCACGGTTTCGCGCAGTTTGTGTACGTCAGCCTTGAGTGTCTTTGCCACCCGTTTACGGTCTTTGCTGCTCGATGGCTTCCAGCCGTCGAAGGCGTCGGCGCCGTCGGCGTTCTTATCACCCTTCTTGGGCGGGAATAGGTCCTTTTCCATGCGGTGGAAGCCTAACCATTCGGTGAAGGTTGGGTCATCTTTCTTTAGCGAGTCGGCTTCCGCAAGATAATCCACTTCACGGTAGTCGATACGCGGATCGAGCACGCCCAAAGCCTCGGCAATCGGTTCAATGCGTTCGTAGTGCGTGCGGGTCTGCGCGTACAGTTTCCGTGCTTTTTCGTCGTCGCCCTTTGCGTAGGCGTCAGCGAATTCGCCCACTTTTGGTTCGAGTTCGGCGACTTCGTTCTTCACAAACGCGATGTAGTCTTTCACCGCTTTGTCGAACAGTTCTTTGTCTTCACCACTGACTTCGACAGCTTCGCCGGTGACGGTAAATTGAGCTTCACCCACGTTCTCTCCGCGCAGTCCGGGTTTGCACGCGGTGAAGTAGGTGCCTGGTTGCAGCGACACGGACAGCGTGGCTTCTGATCCGGGAGCGATGTTTTCTTTTTCGGCAACAATCCGCAGCCCGTCTTCACCCAACAGATAAAACTCGGTGACGATGTCTCCCTCATTTTTAATGGTAAATTCGCGGGTTCCCGACTCAGCGGTGTCGGCTGACACTGCGCATTCTGTGTTCGTTGCTTTTACGTTGAGTGCGCCGTCGGTTGCGTTGGGTTCACATGCGGCTAGGGCTGTGACTGCGAGTGCAAGAGCGGGCACTGCAGACATGCGGACGATCTTTTTCATGGTTTTCTCCTTGCTGGTCAAAGGTGGGTAGATTGGCTCAGTTCGTGGAGGATGGCTTGTTTTCGCGGACTCGTCGAACAAATTTGGGAATCACAATGGCCATGTAGATGAACCATGCGAGCACTTCGAGCCATGACATTTGCGGAACGAAACCGACTGTTCCTTTGAGGAAGGTGGCGAGCACGCCAGACGGGTCAATCACCTCGGAGACGTTGAACGCCCAACCGAACGGGAAGGCCGCTCCCCAGAACGGGTAGGTGAAGAACCCGGTGAGCACTTCGCCGGTGCGCGGGTGTGTGGGGGTGATGGGTGCTCCCGAAAATGGCCCGGGGAGCACGGCAGCTTCTTGCAGGTCATGGATGCCGTATGCCAGCACTCCGCCCGCGACCACGATGAGGGCTGCTCCTGACCACGTGAAGAAGGTGCTCAGGTTGAATCGAATGAGTCCTTTGAAGAGTGCCCATCCCAGGGCAATTGCCGTAACGACTCCCACCAGCGCACCGGTAATGGCTAACGGGTTGTTGACCCACCCCCACAAGATGATGGTGGTTTCGATTCCTTCGCGGGCTACGGAAACGAATGCCACGGCGAAGACTGCGAAGCCTACGCTCATGCGGCGGGCGCGCACCTTTTCAACATCCCCTTCGAGCGCTGCCTTCATTTTCTTGCCTGCGCTCATCATCCAGAAGATCATCCCGGTGATCATGATGACTGCCAGGATCGACATTGATCCGCCGATGATCTCCTGGGTTTTAAACGACAAGCGAGACCGACCAAACGTGCTGACCGCGCCTATCGCTGCGGTGAGCACGACAGCAATGGCGACTCCGCTCCACATGTAGCGGACGGATTCTCGACGCCCAAGTTTGCCCAGATAAGCAACCAGGATGCCAATGATGAGCGAGGCTTCGAGGCCCTCGCGCAACCCAATCAGAAGTGACGCTAGAAACATTGAAATCCGAACTCGAGAATGCGAGTGCACGAGCCGGAAGACTCGCACGAGCAAGCATTTAGCGAACTAACCACTTACCTAATTAGGTAAGGCTTACCTACAGTAGCACGAAAATCACGTGCTTCTCCCCGCATTTCTCAGGGCGTAGAGTGGAAGTACCTCTGGCGTAGCGAGTCGCATCACCCGGGACCGCTATGGCCAGGTTGTGCACAATCATTCATACAGACGGGCTCGGCCCCTCCCCCACCCAAAGGAGTTGTTGTGAAAAAAGTCGCCGTCGTAGGTTTCGGAGTCATCGGTCAATCATGGGCACGTCTATTTGCCAAGAACGGACTCGACGTCACAGTGTCTGACGTTCGTGACGACCTCGACCAGGTCATCTCCCGCATCAACGCAGACCTCCCTGAAGACGCGCAACTCACCACCGCGCCCCTCGAGGAAGCCGTCAAAGATGCCGACCTCGTACAAGAATCCGGCCCCGAACGCGAACAGATCAAAAAGGACCTGTACGCAACCATGACGCAAGCAGCCAAAGACACCACGATCTTCGCTTCTTCGTCCTCGGGCATCCCATCCTCCGTCGTGGCACAGGACCTACCTGCCGACGTGGCCGCCCGCATCCTCATCGCCCACCCCTTCAACCCGCCAGAGCTCCTGCCCCTGGTTGAAATCGTGCCCAACGAGCACACCTCGGAAGACGTGCTCAACACCGTCACCGACTTCTACACACAACTGGGCAAAGTGCCGGTCCGACTCAACCGCGAAATCCCCGGCTTCGTCATCAACCGCCTTCAGTGGGCCATCATGAAAGAAGCGTCCTACCTGGTCAAACAGGGCGTCGTGAGCCCTGCACAGCTGGACACCGCAGTGCGCAACTCGGTTGGTGTGCGCTGGGCATCCGTTGGCCCATTCGAAGCATTCCACCAAGGCTCCGACCACGGCTTCCGCGGCCTGGTAGAACACGTCTTGTCCACCTTTGACTCCTTCGACACCGAAGCCACCACGTTCGGCGACGACTCCTACACCCCCGTCGTCGATGCCGTCGAAGAATCGTACGGCACCACCGCAACAGAAGAGTCAAAGGCAGCCCGCGACCGTCGCCTCATCGCTGTCAGCGACGCCCTCACCAGGGCCGACGGCAACAACCGCCTCGCCGCAGTCACCGAAACCCAAAGCCAGGAAGAAAACGGCGAAAAGTAGCGGCGCGATCAGCGCCTCTACCGCAGCCCCTTCGCCAGCTCCTGGAAGTCGCGGTCCGGGTTTCCAAACCGGTGCATGGTCATCGACACAGCCTGCTCGCGCACGTAGTACCGCTGCTCAACCCGGCCGCTCACGGTCACCGGTTCGGTGATCAGCGTGACGTTGATGTGACGCGCCGCCGCCTCAACCAGTTCCTGCGGCACGTCACCGATCATCCGCACGCGCACACCCATCGGGTCACTCACGGCATCCAGGCGCGCGGCGAACGTGGCAGCGTCACTGACGTCCACCTCGGGCGCCATCAGACCCTCATCCACGCCCGCGCGAATCTTCTCAATCACGTCCTTGACCTGCGGGAACACGTCCTCATCCACTGACCACTCGACGGGCGCGCCCACCCGCGCAGCCGCGAGCGCACACCGGCGCATCTGCGCTTCCAGCTCTGAGACCTCGGTCGAATGCCCCTCAACTCCCGCACTCACGCGCAGGATCACGGGGCAGGGCCGGTAGCGCAGAATGTTCGCCTCGGCTTCGAAACCGTTGGGGTCGTGTGCCACGCCAAACTCGGTGTCCCACGCCTCCCGGTCGCTTTCCAGCGCCCGGTCCACCCACGCCGAGGTCGCCGCCACTGAAGCTGCCGCCTTGTCTGTCCACGTACCCAGCATCATGGGGTAGTTGGGTCCCCGGGCGTTGGAACCGAGCCCCACCGTGGATTTCTTCCACCCGCCAAAGGGTTGCCGCTCCACGATGGCGCCGGTGATGGACCGGTTGACGTACAGATTGCCCGCGTCCACACGGTCCAGCCACGTTTCGACCTCGGCGGTGTCCAGGGAATGAATACCTGCCGTGAGCCCGTATTCCACGGCGTTCTGCAGCTCGATCGCGTGGTCCAGCGAGTCGGCGCGCATGAGCCCCAGCACCGGCCCAAAACATTCGGTGAGGTGGAAAAACGACCCCGGCTTCACACCGGTTTTCACACCCGGTGACCACAAGCGCCCCGAGTCGTCCAACTGCCGCGGTTCGACCAGCCACTCTTCGCCCTCCTCAAGCTGGGTGAGCGCGCGCAGGAGCTTTTCCGACGCATCGACGGTGAGCGGCCCCATCTCCGCACGCAGATTCGTAGGCACATCCACCACCAGCGACTTCGCAGCGTCGACCAGTTGCTTCCGGTAACGCTCGGACTCGTACACCGAGCCCACCATGATTCCCAACGAGGCCGCCGAACACTTTTGCCCCGCGTGCCCAAACGCGGAATACACCAGATCTGCCACCGCCAGGTCACGGTCGGCAGACGGAGTAATCACAATCGCGTTCTTCCCGCTGGTTTCTGCGTTGACCGGCAATCCCGGGCGGAACGACTTAAACAGCTGCGCGGTTTCAGAGGCGCCCGTCAGGATCACCCGGTCCACCGCCTCGTGCCCGATCAGCGCCCGCCCCAGGTCGCCCTCCATCGACGGCGTCAGCTGGAGTGCGGACTTGGGCACGCCGGCCTCCCACAGGCATTCGGCAATCAGGGCGCCGCAACGCGCAACCGCCCCGGCTGGTTTGAGGATCGCCGAGGCGCCCACCGCCAACGCCGCGACCGCCCCTCCCGTGGGGATCGCCACCGGGAAGTTCCACGGCGGGGTAACGATGACCACGCGGTCCGGTTCAAAGTGGACGCCGTCGCGTTCCTGGATGCGTTCGAGTTCGCACGCCTGCCGCGCGTAGTAACGGATGAAGTCGATCGCTTCAGAGACCTCGGGGTCCGACTGCGCCAAGGTCTTACCCGCTTCATGCGCCATGACGCTTAAGAACTGCCCGCGTTTGGCGGCGAAGATGTCTGCCGCTCGGTCCAAGACTTCCAGCCGTTCCGCAGCGCTCATGGAACGCCATTCGTGCTGGTCACGGGCGGTTTCAACGCAGCGGTTGACGTCCTCAACCGAGGTAAAGGGTTTGGCTTTCGGCTGCTCGTCCAGCCAGCCTGGCGCGCTCGACTTTTCCATGAACTCCCGGACCCACGCCTGGTTGGCGGGCAGGGAAATGTCGGTATCGGGTTCGTTGCGGAAGCTGGCGGGGCTGGTGTGAGCGGCGTTCCCAGGCTCGCTGGTCCCGGCCGGGTTGGTGTCACTGGACCCCGCGCCTTCCTTCCCGCGGTCCCCGGCACTACCCTCCTGCCCCCGGTCTTGCTTCCGGTTAGGCGTGGGCGGCTCACCTGTGGCCAGCAACTCGCCGAGGTCGTTCACAGACGCGCGGAACCTCGTCTCCTCCTTCTGGAAGGCGGGGCTACCGTTGGCGATCTCAAAAATTGAGGCCATGAAGTTCTGTGGCGAAGTATTTTCTTCAAGCCTGCGCACCAGATAGCTCACGGCGGCGTCGAACTGATCAGGATGGACTGCCGGCACGTAAAGCAGCAGGTCACCCACGTCAGCCGAGATCACCTCGGCCTGCTTGGTGGCCATCCCCTGCAACATCTCAAACTCAACGCGGTCCGTGAGCCCCCGAGCCACGCTGAGCTCATGCGCAAACGCGATGTCGAACAGGTTGTGGCCGGCGACCCCTAAGCGCAGCCCGGCAGTGTTTTCCGAGGTGAGCGTCCAGTGGAGGATGCGTTTGTAGTTGGCGTCGGTGGCCTGCTTGGTGGGGGTGACGGTCAGCGGCCAGTTGGCGAGTTCCGCGTGGACGCGCTCCATGGCCAGGTTCGCGCCCTTCACCAGGCGCACCTTGATTTCCGCGCCACCAGCCTCAACACGCGCACGCGCAAATTCGCTCAGGCGCTGGATCGCAGGCAGGGCATCCGGGAGGTACGCCTGGATGACGATCCCGGCTGATAACTGGTGGAACTCTTCTTCCGCAAGCAGGCGCATGAACACGTCGATGGTGAGGTTGAGGTCGTTATACTCCTCCATGTCGAGGTTGATGAACTTGGCACCTCGGGCCGCCTGCTCTTCACTGCCCGCCTGCTCCATTGCCTGCCGATACAGCGGACGCAACCGGTCCACAACGTAGGTGACTGTTTCGTCGTAAGACCACATGTTGATGCGGCTAGCCACGGACGACACCTTGATGGACACGTAGTCAACATCGTCGCGGGCCAGCAGATCGTGGGTCTGTTCCAAGTGGTTGTCGGCTTCCTCTTCACCCCGAACATCTCCGCCATCTGCTTGATGGTATAATACATAGACCCACCTCAAATTCCCTCTTGACTTCGTGTTACTCGAA
>CABTZC010000094.1 GCA_902489185.1 uncultured Brevibacterium sp.
CTGCCACACATGCTTGAGGCCGGTAAGGGCTCCATTGTGAACATGGGCTCCGAGGCGGGCCTGCGCGGAGGTGCGGCCGGAGTTGCGTACACCTCGTCAAAGCACGGGCTGGTGGGACTCACCAAGTCCACGGCGTTCCAGTATGCGCGCCAGAACGTGCGCGTCAACGCGGTAATGCCCGGTGGTGTTGAGACCAACATCCTCGCCGCCATGGACCCAGCAAAACTCAACCAAGCGGGGCTCGCCGCAATGGGGCCGTTGCACCAGACCGCTATCCGTACGGCAAAGCCTGGCGAAGTGTCGTCCCTGACCGTGTTCCTTTTGTCCGACGAAGCATCGAACGTCAGCGGTGCCATCATTCCGTGTGACGCCGGGTGGTCCGCGGGATAAGGCCAAAACACAGCCCCAAACGGCGCAAAACGAGCAAGACTACGCAATTTAACGCGCCGTCTTGCTCGTTTTGCGCCGTTTCATCCTAATGCCCTACACAAAATCGTCGCGGACACCCACCCCCGCCCACTCAACAGACCCCTAAAATGAATGTGGTCCAGTGGGAGGAGCAGGCATGACTGTTGATATGCACGCTGCAATTGAGCAGCTCGAAGATGAGCTCGCCAGTTCACATCTGGATTCAGCACACCTGGATGTCATCAACAGTCTGGCCAAACAGATTCCCGTCCACGAACTCACGCGCCTGGTCAGCAACCGCCCCATCGTGCAGTCTGCGGTCCTGTTCCGGGTGCTCAAAAAAGACGAAGCCCTCACCGTCTTCGAAAACCTCCCACCTAGCTACCAAGCTGACTTGATCCAGGCGCTCCGCGGCCCCGACGTCACCGAAATCATCGAAGGCCTCGACCCCGATGACCGCGCTGAACTCTTTGGCGAACTCCCCGCCATCGTCGTGAAGTCCATGATGAAGGGCCTCTCACACGACGAACGGACCAAAACCTCAATCGTGCTGGGCTACCCACGTGACGCGATCGGCCGCTACATGTCGCCGGAAGTCCTGTCACTACACGAAGACTGGGACGCCCGCCGCGCATTAGAGGTTGTGCGGGAACGCATTGAGGAACCAGAAACCGTGTACCTCCTGCCCGTCCTCGCCCGAGGTCGCACCCTGGTTGGCGTCGTGTCGTTGCGTACGTTGGTGGGGGCTTCACCCGATACACCCGTCACTGAGTTGATGCGTGAACCGTCGTCTGTCGAGGCCATGATGGATCGTGAAGATGCGGCGCGTAGTTTCTTGGATCAGCGGCTCATCGCGATGCCGGTGGTCGACGCCGAAAACCGCCTCTTGGGCATCCTCACCATGGATGACGCCCTGGACATTATTGATGAGGAAGACGCCGAGGACGCCGCCCGCGGATCTGGTTCGGAACCTCTGGACCGGTCCTATATGTCTTCGACCATCATGCAGATCGTCAAGAGCCGTATTGTGTGGCTTTTGGTTCTGGCTATTTCAGCCGTCCTGACCGTGCAGGTGCTTGACCTGTATGAGGACCGCCTGGCTCAAGTGGTGGCACTGGCACTGTTCATCCCATTACTCACGGGTACTGGTGGGAACGCTGGCAACCAGGCAGCAACCACGGTGACGCGCGCGTTGGCCGTTGGCGAGGTGCGTGTGCGCGATCTGATGATGGTGATGTGGCGCGAGGTCCGCGTGGGTGCCTCTCTGGGACTGGTGCTAGGCAGCCTGGGGTTCCTGATTTCTGGCGCCATTTACGGATTCCAGCTGGGTTCCGTCATTGGGCTCACCCTGTTGTGTATCTGCACGATGGCCGCGTCCGTGGGTGGGCTCATGCCCATCCTGGCAAAGAAAGTAGGCGCCGACCCAGCCGTTTTTTCTAACCCGTTTATTTCGACATTTTGTGACGCGACGGGCCTCATCATTTACTTCACGATCGCTACAGTCATCTTGCACTTGCACTGACCCACCCAGGAGGAAACCGTGAAACAACTGCACAACAGCGAACTCGTCCACTTTGGGTCAGATAACTATGCGGGAGCGCACCCCGAGGTGCTCAAGGCCTTGAGTGTCGCCTCGGGCGGGCACGTGCCCGGGTACGGCGAAGACCCGTACACGGAACGTTTGCGCGAATGGGCCCGCGAAACCTTTGGGGCTGGCGCGCTCATTTTCCCCGTGTTCAACGGCACGGGCGCCAACGTCGTTTCGCTTGCCGCGCTCAACCCCAGGTGGGGGCACGTGATCGCGGCGCCGTCGGCGCACATCAACACCGATGAAACCGCTGCCCCCGAGTCTTCAGCCGGCCTCAAGGTCAAACCGGCACCCGCCGTTGACGGCAAGCTCACCCCCGAGGCCGTCACTGCCACGCTGTCCAGCCGGGATTTCGTGCATGAGGCCCAAACGACCTCGGTCAGCGTGTCTAACTCCACTGAACTGGGCACCGTCTACCAGGTGGAGGAGTTCCGGGCCATCGCCGAGGTGGCCCACACCTCGGGCCTGTCTGTCCACCTTGACGGCGCGCGGCTGGCGTGCGCGGCGGCCACCACGGGAGCGGGGTTGGAGGAGCTGACCCGCGGCGCTGACGTGATTTCTTTGGGCGCGACGAAGAACGGCGCGTTGGGCGCGGAAGCGGTCGTGGTGCGCAACCCCGAGGCGGTTTCCGGGATTCAGTATCTGAATAAGTCGCTGTTGCAGTTGCCGTCGAAGGCTCGGTTCATTTCAGCGCAGTTGCTGGCCCTGTTCGATGGGGATTTGTGGTTGCAGAATGCACAGCACGCGAATGCGCAGGCGGCGAAGTTGGCGAAGGGTCTCATTGATGCTGGTTTTGACGTGCCGGTGACAACTCAAGCGAACGCGGTAATCGCCAGCATTGAGCCTGACGTGGTGGAGCGTGTGCTGTCTCAGGGTGTGATTTTTTATGCGTGGCCGTTTGTGGAAAACGGAATCCGCCTCATGACCGCGTGGGACACTCCCGACTCTGCAATTGATGAGCTGATCAGCACTTTTGTTGCCGCACGAGGTTAGGGACATCATGCCAGCACAGAAGAATCAGCCAATTCACCAATCCACGCCCATGTTTCACAGCTTCGACGCTTGGGAAGAACAGCCCCTTGAGAGCAAGTGGGTCTACACGTTCGACACACGAAACTTCTACCAGCTCAAGAGCGCGTCACAGATCATGGACTTGATTCAGGGTCTGCAACACGACGAATTCCTGACCGTGGAGAACGTCCAAGACCCATCTCTCTTCACTCAATGCAAACGTCAGGACAGCGGATTCATGGCTGAAGCGGCCATGCCCCACCAGCTCACCGGCTTTGGAGACAGCCCTGAACGTCTAGTTGTTTCCATGGCCACGTGCTACCAGATCATGTCCCATTACGTGACGTCTAACGGGAGCACACCAGCGTTTGAGTCGCTTTACACGTTCCCCATTGACACGTACTAGCCAAAAAGGTGGGTTGTAGCGACCAGCCTCGCTGCGAGTGACCGGTCGCTACAACCCATCTGGCTGGAATTAGTTGGGTGCTTTGATTGAGTCCCTAACTCGAACGTGTGACTGATCACGTTTTGTTGAGTTTTACGTGTTATATCTAGAAAAACGTTTGGCGCACCCATGGCCACGGTCAGATGACGCGCCGCATATAACTGAACACTCCCCGTCCCCGCGCTAGAAGTACGCAGAAGGTGATCGCATGTCGACAGCGCAGTCAGCGACCGATAAGCCCATCAAGACCAGCATTCCTATCCGCATGCACGACATGCCGTGGTCGCGTTTCCACTGGATGGTCATTGTCGGTTTAGGTACCGCATGGATTCTTGACGGTGTTGAAGTCCAGATCGTTGCAGCCGGAGGTTTCGAGTCCTCGCTCAACATGACCACACTGCAGGTCACGTTCGCTGCGACTATCTACCTGCTTGGCCAAGTCACAGGAGCGCTCCTGTTTGGGCGACTCACAGACACGCTGGGTCGCAAGAAAATGTTCGTGCTCACGCTGTTCCTGTACTTGATAGCGTCACTGATCTGTGCGGCATCCCCAGCGCCCTGGTTCTTCTACATCTTCCGGTTCATCGCCGGCATGGGAATCGGCGGTGAGTACTCCGCCGTCAACTCAGCAATCGACGAACTCATTCCCGGTAAACACCGCGGGCGCGTTGACCTGGCGATTAACGGAACATACTGGTTGGGTGCGGGTATTGGCGCTGCGGTCAGTAGCGTGTTCCTCAACGAAGGCTACTTCGACCAGAACATCGGGTGGCGCCTCGCGTTCCTTGTGGGCCCCATCCTGGGTCTGGGAATCATCTACCTGCGCCGCCACATTCCGGAAAGTCCTCGCTGGTTAGCAAAACACGGCCGTGAAGAAGAAGGCGAAAAGATCGTCCAAGCCATTGAGCAGGAAGTCAAAGAATCCGGGCGTGAACTCCCCCAGCGCACCAAAGAAGACTACATTTGGCTGCGCCGTACTGAGGGACTGAACTTCAAGCAACTTATTTGGGTGTTCTTCAAGCTCTACCCCACGCGCACGGTACTGGGCGCGACCCTGATGATCACCCAAAGCTTCCTCTACAATGCCATCTTCTTTACGTACTCCCTGGTCCTGCAGAACTTCTACAACTTGAAAGCTGCAGAAGCGGCACTGTACTTCTTCCCGTTCGCGTTAGGAAACCTGCTGGGCCCCGTACTGCTTGGCCCGCTCTTTGACACGGTGGGTCGTAGGAAAATGATCGCCGGGTGCTACAGCATCTCCGGTGTGGTATTGGCGGTGTCGTCACTCATGTTCGTCAACGACATGCTCAACCCGCTGACCCACACCCTGTTTTGGTGTGTGTCGTTCTTCTTCGCATCTGCCGGAGCTTCAGCGGGATACCTGACGGTGTCGGAAATCTTCCCCCAGGAAGTCCGCGGACAGGCAATTTCGTACTTCTTCTCGATTGCCCAAATCGCGGGTTCGCTGGGACCTGTCCTCTTCGGTGTCCTCATTGGTGAAGGAACCTCACGCGAACCCATGATGTGGGGCTACCTCTTAGCCACCGGGATCATGCTCATAGGTGCCGCAGTCGCCGCCATATGGGGTGTCGACGCAGAAGGTAAGTCGCTCGAAGAAATCGCGCCACCACTGATCGAATTCGACGATGATGGTAACGAGATCTCGCATCTGCCCAAATAGGTTTCATGAAAGGGTAAAACAATGACCACCGACCCACGCTCACAGGACATGCAGAATCAGGTAGAAAACACCTCGGAACCACCTGCCACGGGAGTCACCGAAGAATCCCGCGAATACGTGGTGGTTGTGGGGGTGTCAGACACGTCGAATTCACCCACAGCGCTGGCGTGGGCCATGGATATGGTCCGCGCCCGAGGTGGTCGACTGATCGCGGTGCGCGCATCTACCGCTGGGGGCGGGTTCAATGCGTACGCCTCGGCGCCGGCTACCGGCCGCAGGCCCTTGGAACCGGAAGTGGCGAAGCTGAAGGCCGATGTGATTTCGGTTCTTGGCGCAGAAGCCGTCGAAGGCCCTGATGCCGTGGTTGACGTACACGTTTTCCGAGGTGAAACATCGCGGGTGTTGCGCAACGTGAGTAAGAACGCCAGCTTGTTGGTGCTCGATGCGCCTCGCAACCCCGTCACGCAACCGCTGTTGGCACCGCGGGTGGTGTACAACGTGGACTGCCCTGTGGTGATGATGCCACCTACCATTTCTGGCGACCGCCCCAGCCGCTGGATGCGGGCGTTTGACTCGATGGGGCGGGCGATTGCGCGAGGCACAGGCACCGCGGGGCGTCCCGGATTGGGTGGGCACCTCTAGGAACGGGCGCTCCTCGTGGCACAATAGTCGGAACTTCCGTATCCACAGTCAGAGGATTCCCCTATGCACGACCGCATCACTCTCCGGTTTCTTGCAGCCCCCACAGATGAAACAAAAGACGGCTTAAGCATTCAGGCGGGACGAGTTCTCGAGTGGATCGACAAGGCGGGATTCGCGTGTGCGGCCGGGTACAGCGGACGCTATTGCGTCACTGCGTACGTGGGTAATGTGCACTTCTCACAGCCCATCCGCCCTGGTGAGTTAGTGGAAGCGTCTGCGCGGATCATCTACACGGGACGCACCAGCATGCACGTGTTGGTCACGGTGGAATCGGCGAACCCGCGCACGGGCGAGTTTGCGTTGGCAACGCACTGCCTTCTGGTGTTCGTAGCCATGGACGACGACCGCAAGCCAGTCGAGATCCCTAAGTGGCGCCCGCGCACACGTGAAGACGAAGAGCTGTCAAAGGATGCGTTGGAACGGATCGAAGCGCGCAAAGCGATTCACGACGTCACGCTCGCCCAAACCTTCAGTAATGAAGGCACGACACCGGAGCTGACGCTGCGGTTCTTGGCGAACCCGTCGGACGTGAACTGGGGCGGTAATGCGCACGGTGGCATTGTCATGCGTTGGCTGACCGAATGCGCGCAGGCACTGTCCACCAGTTTCGTTGGGCAACCCACCGTGTGCGTGTATACCGGTGGCGTGCATTTCCACGGACCCGTTCACATTGGTGATGTCGTGGAAGTCGACGGGCGAATCATCCACACCGGCCCTCATTCGGTACACATTTCGCTGCGCGTGCGTTCTGCGAACCCCCGCGATATGAAGTTCCGGCTGACCACCCGTTGCACCATGATTTTTGTTCACATCAACGAACTACGTAGGGCGTCCGAGGTGCCTCAGCTGAAACTGAGGAGCGAAGAGGACCGGCTGTTGGATGCTCACGCCCTGGATTTGATTGCGCGCCGCGAGCGCCTCCCTCGCCTGCCACTGCCCAGACGGTGACCCCCGCCGAGGTGGTCCGCGGGGCGCCGAGGTGGGGCACCTGGGTGTCTGACACCTCGGGAATGTTGTGCTTACGGATGTGAGCGGGCAGACGCGGGGTTAGTCGTCTGTGTTGACGACTCGAGGTTGAGGTTCGTCTTCTTCGGGCTTGCGCACAAAGATCGACAGCACCACGGCTACCATCGCGATGATCATGGCGAGGCGGAAGGCCGAATGTGCTCCCGGTTCACCGGCTTGGACGACGGTGAGTCCGGCGGTGGCACCCGAGTGGAGTGAGGCCGAGTAAATGCCGATGAGCAACGCGGTTCCCGCAGCACCGGCCACTTGTTGCAACGTGTTGAGCACTGCTGATCCGTGCGAGTACAAGTGGCGTTGCAATGAGCCCAGAGAAGCCGAAAACAGTGGGGTGAAGGATCCGGCCAGGCCAAGAGCCATGACGATCTGCGTGGATACGATCCACCACACGGGGGTTCGCGAGCCCACGGTCGAGTATGAAAGCAGTGCGGCGGCAACGAAGATCGTGCCGGGGATCAGCAGGATCTTAGGGCCTCGGGCGTCGTAGATACGTCCCATGAGTGGACCCAGTAGGCCCATCAGGATTGAGCCTGGCAGCATCACCAGGCCGGACTGGGTTGCCTTCAGCCCCACGACCGATTGCAGGTATAGGGGTAAGAGCGAGAACGTTCCGAACATGGACAGCGCGATGATGGCCATGATGGCCACGGAGACCACGAAGTTGCTGGACAAGAACACGCGCAGGTCCAAAAGCGCGCCGTCGCGTTTTTGCAGGGACAGTTGTCGCAAAATAAACAGCACCA
>CABTZC010000095.1 GCA_902489185.1 uncultured Brevibacterium sp.
CCCGGGCAGCTAACCGCACGGCGCGGGTGGCAGTGTCGAACCCCAACCCCACCGTTGGTGGCTCCAGGGTTTCCATCAGACCGCCGAGGTAGTACCCGGTTCCGCAACCAACGTCCAGAAGGTGCGTGTGAGGCAGAGCTGCGATGACCTCGGCGAGGGAATCCTTCAAAGGCGCGTACGCGCCGGAGGCGAGGAACCGGTCCCGGGCCAACACCATGTCTGTGCTGTCCCCACTTGTGGGAGCGGGGCCCGAAAGCAGACTAAGGTAGCCCTGACGCGCTATGTTAAACGAGTGCCGGTGACTGCACACCACTTGCGAATCCTGCACCTGCAAACGCGCTGCTGGTTCTCCCCGGCGGACGCACACGGGGCAACGTAACAGGTCATATGCAGGAGTGGTGGTCACGGTGACATTCTACGAGCAGCGTCGTGAGGTCAAGGAAACCTGGAGGGAAACATGGACACACTCAACGTCACGCGCATGGGGGACCAAGGCCCAACTCTGGTGTTTCTGCACGGTCTCATGGGTCGAGGGAAGAACTTTACTGGGGTTGCAAAAGAGCTCAGCAAAGACTTCCGAATGGTGCTGATTGACCTGCCTAACCATGGTGAATCGCCGTGGACCGACACGTTCAGCTACACGGACATGGCACAGGCGGTAGCGAATGAGATCGAACCGGACGCGCCGGTGTATTTGCTGGGGCATTCGATGGGTGGAAAAGTGGCGATGACGCTTGCCCTTCCCCAACCGGAGCTGGTTGACAAGCTGATTACCGAAGATATTTCCCCGCAAGCCGGTGGCGACATGGGCGAGTTTGTTCACCTGCTGGGCACCCTGAAGAAGCTTGACCTGGATACTTTGACCTCGCGTGCGGAAGCGCACGAGCGCATCGCTGAGGACATTCCCAATGAGTCTGTCCGTGGTTTCTTGCTGCAAAACCTTCGTAGGAGCGGTGACGGGTTTGAATGGCAGCCGAACCTCAACCTCCTGTTTGACAGTCTGAAAGAGATTGGCGACTTCCCATCAATTGATGCCACTTACGATCGCAAAGTGCTGTGGATGGTGGGGGAGAACTCCGCTTACGGTGACCCCAAGTTCTTGCCTCTTGTGCGTGAGTACTTCCCTAGGGCCGTACGTCTTGTGATCCGCGACGCAGGACACTGGGTCCATTCGGAACAACCACAGGTGTTTGTCGATGCTGTGCGCGCGTTCTTCCTTGCAGGTGACGATTGACACGTACGGAAAAGCGGGAGTTCACCCGGCCCAGTCGCTTATCGTTGGAACGGATATGAAGAGGAGTGACCGTGACACTATCTGCTGAGGTTCCGTCGGAACTGCACGACATTGTCCGCGATTTCGCACAAACTCCAGAGGAACAACGGTTGGAGTTGTTGCTCGAGTTTTCCGATGAAATCCCGGAGCTTCCGCAACGGTATGCGGATGATCCCGAGGCGTTGGAACCGGTTCCGGAGTGTCAATCACCAATCTTCTTTATTGCAGAAGTCGATGGTACGGGAGAAGACGCGCGAGTTTCCCTGTTCTTTTCTGCCCCCGCCGAAGCTCCTACGACTCGTGGATTCGCAGGGATCTTAGCGGAAGGGCTGGACGGTGCTACGGCTCGCCAGGTCCAGGCAGTGCCGGAAGATTTTGCGCTACAACTATCACTCACCTCTCTGGTGAGTCCGCTGAGGCTTAACGGCATGACCGGAATGCTCAAGCGTGTTCAACGACAGGTGAAGGAGAAAGCTCAACTGTGACGCAGCCCAAACGATCGATCAAGCTCATGCCGTTCGACTTTGTGCGAGGTTTCCTCATGGGGCTTGTTGAACTGGTTCCCGGTGTTTCCGGAGGCACGATTGCTCTTGTGACGGGAATCTACGATGAACTCATCGCCTCCGCGGCGGCGTTTCTCCACGCCGCCAAGCGACTGGTGACGGGGCCCAACCGAGTTCAAGGCTTCATGCATGAACTGCGCAACGTGCAATGGGGACTTCTCATTCCGGTGTTCTTAGGAATGGTGACGGCAGTTTTTTCGATCGCTGGAATCATGAGTTCTTTTGTGACGAACTCTCCGGAACACGCACGTGGACTGTTCTTTGGCCTGGTGATTGTGTCCATCTATGTTCCTGTTTCCATGGCGTATGACAGTGCGGTTGAGCGGAACATCAACACCACCAAAACATGGATAGGTGGCGCGGTCGCATTCGTGATTGCAACGATTATTGCGTTTGTCTTGGTCGGTCAGGCCGGCGGAGGTGCTGTTGCGCACCCACCTGCGTGGATTGTCATCGGTGCAGCTGCTATCGCGATCTGCGCACTTGTGATTCCTGGAGTGTCTGGGTCGTTCTTCCTCCTGGCAGTGGGCTTGTACACAACCACGCTTGACGCCGTTCACCAGCGCGATTGGGGTTACCTCGCCATCTTCATGCTGGGAGCCGTCATTGGTTTGGCGTCCTTTGTGCAGCTTCTTCAGTTCCTGCTCAAGCGTTTTCGTTTGGTCACGCTTATGGCTATGGCTGGACTGATGCTGGGGTCGGTGCGCGCCCTGTGGCCATGGCAAGAATCCCCGGACCCATCCTCACCTGGAACGCTTGTGACGCCTTATGCTCCGGTTGCTGGGCCCGTGGTGCTCATGATCGTAGGTGGTGTGATTGTGGTGGTCATGATTGTGGTCGAAAAGTTCGTACAGTCGCCTTCACCGCAGCCACAACAGCGATAACCACAAGGCCCCACAGTAGCCCAACTATCATTGCGACAACGGTCTCGCCCAACCAGTTGAGGACCCCGCCTACAGCGGGAATGTCAATGAAAAGATGACCTACGCCGTGAGCAAGCTGGAGTGGCATATGCCATCCCAGCTCATCGGCACCCACGATCAAAATGTGGCCACCTACCCAGAGCATTGCAAAAACTCCCACAATCGTGAGCACGCTTAGGAGCTTTGGCATTGCGTTTACCAGGAACATTCCGAACTTCTTCGTAGCGGGTTTCTGAGCGAGACGAAGACCGATGTCGTCCATTTTGACAATCAACCCCACTACTCCGTAAACCGCAAGCGTGATAACAATCGCGACAGCTATCAGAATGGCCGTGCGCATGAGCAATGGTTCCGAAATGACCTCGTTAAGTGAGATCACCATGATTTCTGTCGACAGGATGAAGTCGGTGACGATCGCGGAACGCACCAGCTGCTTTTCAGCATCACCACCGTTGCCAGTTTGCGCGTTCTCATTCGAAGCCTTTTCGTGTGCGTCCTGGTCGGTGCTGGGGCTGTCTTCGTCGCCACGATGGGTGAGTTTGTGCCAGATTTTCTCTGCGCCCTCGTAGCACAGGTACGTACCACCCACCATGAGAAGTGGGGTGAGAAGAAACGGTGCGAAAGCGCTCAGCAGAAGCGCCAGAGGCAGAATGATGATCAGCTTGTTGACAATCGAACCTGTTGCGATCTTACGGATGATAGGGAGTTCACGGGCAGGCTCGACTCCAGAGACGTACTGAGGAGTGACAGCGGCGTCGTCAACGACTACGCCCGCAGCTTTAGCACTCGTCTTAGCCGCGCCCACGGCAACGTCGTCGACGCTAGCTGCTGCCATGCGTGCAATTGCCGCAATGTCGTCGAGTAGAGCTACAAGACCACCACTCATTGGGGTCCCTTCTGTGAAAGTGAAGTGTGTTCGTAACGAGTTCACTTTACCCTCTTGCGTGGAACAGAACAGGGCGTAAGACTGGAGGTATGGCTACTATCACGTTTCAAGGAAACCCAGTCAAAACTAATGGAAACCTGCCAACCGGATCCGCCCCAGAATTTGAACTGACCGGAACCGACCTCGAACCAGTCGCGCTGTCGGACTACAAGGGCAAGCGCGTAGTTCTCAACATCTTCCCCTCGGTCGACACCGGGGTATGCGCAAAGTCGGTGCGCACGTTCAACGAAAAAGCCACAGAACTCGAGAACACGGTCGTGATCTGTGCTTCAAAGGACCTGCCATTTGCGCTGGGGCGGTTCTGCGGTGCAGAAGGAATCGACAATGTAGTGTCCGGTTCTGGATTCCGCTCACCGTTTGGTGACGACTACGGTGTCGAAATGACCGACGGCCCTCTCAAAGGCCTATACTCCCGCGCTGTGGTTGTGATCGACGAAAACGGCACAATCGTGTATTCCCAACAGGTCGACGAAATTGGGGAAGAGCCCGACTACGACGCAGCTTTGAACGCACTGAACTAAACGAACGGTGCGCGACGTTCGCACATAGGCGAGCGACCACCTTGGGAAAACAAGAAGCTGGCGAACCATTTACGGTTCGCCAGCTTCACTATTTTCAGCGCTGTGCCGAGGCCTTACCTGGCGTTTCCACTTACCTTGGCCACGTTCACTTTTGCGCCGCCCTTCTTTGTCCACGTGATCGAGCCGTACTGGAACTTCTGAGAAGTGGTGCCCTTCTTTTTGACTTCTCCAGCGATCGGGTATCCCAATGGTCCGCGCTCATATTTATTCTTCGCCCACGCGTTGTGGATCGCTCCAAAGGTGGCGTGCGCACCGGATCCCTTCGACCAGTGGACAACGCCCTTTTCAAACTTCTGGTAGCAGCCCTTGTCTGGAAGCCCGCAGATTGGGTCGGCGATAGGTAGGCCCAGACGGGACTTCGCTCTGCCCATCTCTCTCCATGTGTTGAGAATGGCACCTTGCATTCGGTAGGTTCCGCGGTCGTTGGAAACCACTAACCGCGACCCGTAGTTGCGTACCTTCGTGTCTTTGCGGTGCTTCAGTGTGTACTGGCCCGAGGTGGGCTTGCCCAGCTTGTTCTTCTTGGCGTACGCGTTGATTGGGTTGCTGGTGGCCATGCGACGGATCTTGGGAATCTGGCCGTACAGGCCGTTACCCGGGCAGTCGGTATAGCCAACGTCACGGTGCCCAATCACGCGCGGCACGTTAAACGTTGCGCCTGCGGGTTTCTTGGCTCCAGGGCCACCAGCGGAGCGGAGCTTCATGCGAGAGTCGACCTTCCAGCCCCACTTCTTTGATTGCCACCGGATCACCTTGGCCAATGAGTCGAGAACTTCCCGAGGTGCGCGTTTGTTGTATGTCCCCATGACGGAAACGCCGAACGTGCCGTTGTTGACCGCGACCGCGTGTGCGCCGACCGTCGCCTTGTCGAGTCCGCCGGCGCGACCTTCGTACATTTTGCCGAACCTGTCGATGAGCATGTTGTACCCAATGTCGCACCACCCACGGCCCTTCTGGTGGTAGGCTTGAATGCCGCGCAAGATACCGGGAACTTCGCCTTGTGAGTACCCGTTTGCACCGTTGGTGTGGTGGATGACTACGCCTTTGTTGCGCTTGGCATGCTCAATCTCGCAGGTCGGTTTGCTTGCTCCCCACTGTTTGCGGGACACATATTTGAGCCCGTCAACCTTCGCTACGTTCTGTGCTGCGTAAGCTCCGTGTGCGTTGCCAGCGTTGTATGTGGCGTTGGTTGCCGAGGTCGCCCCCAGTTCATCTGCGTCGTCGCGTTGATCTGGGGTTGCGTTGTCCGTATCGTGTAGTGGGCGGTCAATCGCATTGCCTGCGATGATTTCGTCCGCCTGTGTGCGTTCGGTGACCGAGACCGAAACCGTGACGGGCCCGTCTGACTTCACCTGCACCACTTCATATGGCGCAACAACGACAGCGTCAGTGGATTGGCTGTGCTCCTGGGAGTTAGGATCGCTACCATCATCGCTCACCGGCATCTGTTCCCACTCACCCCAGGCCTCGCCCTGTGCGTGGCGGGTGCGGTACTGTACGTCGCGATCACCCTCACCTTCCCAGGACACACCCATGACGGTGATGAGACGTTCGTTGTCCTTTTGGGAGTTCACTTCCGTCGTGTCGATGGTTTGCTGATCACCTGTGACACTTTGTTCAGTTGTGGTGACCGGCGCATTCTGGTCGCTGACGTTGGTGGTCGACTGGGACTGTGCGTCATACGCACCCGAGTCTGGGCGGGTGTGAGTGTGGAACGGTTCAGAACCAGGATCAAACGGAAGTGCGCTGTGCGTGGTCGCAGGCGCAATAGATGCAGCTGCAGCCGTCAGAGCAACTGCCGACACAAAAAGACGTTTCATCAGGGGTCCTTACATAGGGGAAGACGGGACCGTCGGAGAACACGATACGGGCTCAACCTGGAGATCTGTCAACGACTCGCCGGCGTGTGTCTATCTCGAGCATGTTTTGGATCGTTAAACTTGTGAGCAAAATGTCCGTCTTCCCCTAGTAAGGACAGAATCATGAAAGCTTTTGCCACCTCGGCGATGTTGGCTGCGACGCTGGTAGCTGGCACGGTAACCCCAGCTCTTGCGACGGAACCTGACAACCGCGTGTATGTGCTCACGGGTAACGCCCGTGACCTCAACGCTCCACAAACGAAACCTCGCAAACACAAAGAGCCTGCGCCGGAGGTGAAGGAACCAAACCTCACTGCGCCTAAAGCCAAGGCCCCTAAGGCCAAGGCCCCCAAAACCCCGGTTCCCGCACGGCATGGAAAGGTACGTAAGGGTGACACCGCTTATGTCGTCGTTTCGACGGCCACGCTGTGGAAGTCGCCCACATCGCCGCGTAAACAAGACGCGCCAGCACTGCAGAATCCAGCGAAACTGGATGAGTGGAACCGCAAAATGACCGACCGTAAAGGACTGACCGGACGCACGGAAACACAAGCGATCTACGGTGATGCCGTGTACGTGTGGGAGGTGCGCGGCGCGTGGGCTCGTGTGGGAGTGACCAATGAACCAGCCCCGGGCAAACGACGCGGATATGAAGCGTGGGTGCCAAAGCGACAGCTTGCCAAGAGCTCAGCTTTCACGAAGGCCAGTAAAAAGATGACACACGTGGTTTCCGTAAAGAAATCGCGCGCCTATGTAAAGGCAGAACCCACTAAAACCACAGGTCGCACGCGAATCGAAGTGCCCTTCAACACGCGCCTGCCCATCACCAACACGCGTGATGGAAAAGCGCGCGTAGCGCTTCCAGACAACCGCTACGGGTGGATTTCCTTTAAAGACGTTAAGCGGTTCGATCAGCGTAAAGACCGTCCAAAACCCAAGCCGTCGCAGCTGGTTAAGACGGGCCGCCAGTTCCTGGGACTGAAATACACATGGGGTGGAACGTCATCGTACGGGTTTGACTGCTCAGGTTTCACGTACTCGATCTACCGGGCGCACGGCATCACCATTCCACGTGACTCGGGGCCACAGTCAAAGAAAGGGCGCACAATTTCCAAGCGAAATATGCAGCCAGGTGACTTGATCTTCTTCGCATCCAAACGTGGCAAGGGGAGCGTGTATCACGTGGGCATGTACGTTGGACACGGAAAGATGATCCACGCACCTAACGCATCACGTTCGGTGGAAATCGTGAAGTGGAAATCGTGGGGCGGAGCGCGTGACTTCGCCGGTGTGAAACGCTACGTGTGATTGGGGTCGTCGCGCACCCCGCGCGCCGGGGTACGCGCCAGGTCGTTGATCGCATACGCGCCACTTCCAGCTCGGTTGCCACCACCTCGGCCGAGGTCGTTGTCACCTACACCACGCCCGCCCACCCGGGCGGGGAGCAGGCGACGCG
>CABTZC010000096.1 GCA_902489185.1 uncultured Brevibacterium sp.
CAGGTCGCTGTATGTAGGTATAAGCGCCGGTAGCGCAAAGTGAGTGGGACGGCGCAATACATTGCGCCGTCCCACTCACTTTGCGCGGTTTGGCCTACTGGTTTCCCGCAGGCTTACAACAGTTCCAGGATCGTGGCGTTGGCCTGGCCGCCACCTTCACACATTGACTGCAGGCCGTACTTAATGTTGTTGTTCACCATGTTGTGAATCATGGTGGACATGAGGCGCGCGCCCGAACCACCCAGCGGGTGCCCCAGCGCAATCGCACCACCGTGCGGGTTCAACAGTTCAGGGTTAGCGCCGGTTTCTTTCAACCACGCCAACGGGACAGGCGCAAAAGCTTCGTTGATTTCAAACGTGCCAATGTCGTTAATCGACAGACCGGACTTCTTGAGTGCCTTTTCTGTTGCTGGGATAGGAGCAGTAAGCATCATGATTGGGTCAGCGCCAGCCAGCACAGCGGTGTGAACGCGCACCAGCGGGGTGAGGCCCAGTTCCTTAGCGCGCTGCGAAGTCATCACCAACATGGCTGCGGAGCCGTCGGAAATTTGCGACGCGTTACCCGCGTGAATAACACCGTCTTCCTTAAACACGGTCTGGAGCTTCGCGAGCTTCTCCACGCTTCCACCTCGGCGGATTCCCTCATCAACAGACACCGTGCCATTTTCCGTTTCCACCGGAATGATCTGGGACTCGAATGCGCCAGCGTCAGTTGCAGCGGCTGCGAGTTCGTGCGAACGTACAGCGAACTCGTCCAACTCAGTGCGCGAGAAGCCCCACTTTTCAGCAATCATTTCCGCACCGATACCCTGGTTTGGGTCGTCGCCTGGGTAACGGTCTTTGAACTTGGTGCCATACGGTGACTTGCCCATCGAGGACGAGAACATGGGGTTACGCGACATGGACTCGACACCACCGGCAATCGCGATGTCGTACTGACCGGATGCAACACCAGCGGCTGCAAAGTGCAGTGCCTGCTGGGACGACCCACACTGACGGTCAACAGTGACACCCGTGACGGACTCAGGAAGGCCAGCAGAAAGAGCTGCGGTGCGTGCAATGTCGCCGGTCTGCTCGCCGGCCTGCGTGACACAGCCCCAGATAACGTCGTCAATGAGGTTGGGGTCAATGCCAGTGGTTGAAATGATGTCTTCGATCACCAGGGCAGAAAGGTCCGCCGGGTGGATTCCACTGAGCATTCCTTCGCGCTTACCGGTGGGGGTACGGCGAGCGGCAACAATAACTGCGTCGTTCATTTTTCTCCTCGTACGGTAGAACCTATCCCGGCCAAGCTTATGTGCTAAGTCACATATTCATGAAACGTTGTCCAAGGTATGGAGATGGCGGTGTGGCACCACTAAGCCAAGCTCGAAAACCGATAGTGTTGCGATGTGTCTATGAGCAATTCCTCGATTAACTCTGCAGTCGCCGAGTGGAACGACCGTGCCACAAAAATCGGTGGTCGAGACACGATGCTCAACTTCCGTGACTCGCGTGACGGCTCACTCGACCTCTCCGGCGCCCACCCATCCGGAGTGGCGCAGCTGCTCGCTGGGCGAGCCACCCGCCTGTCCAGCCTCATCCGCAACACAGAACAGCTCGCGGAGGCGCGCCGCCGAGTCAAAACGATCCGCCACAAAGCTGATCAGCTGTCCTATGAACGAGGAATCCACACAGCACACCTCGCAATCGGTTTCGCCCAATGGTCTCGTGAGATCGACGGTACCCGTACCGATTTTTCCGCGCCCGTTTTATTGCGTCACGTTGAATTGGTGCCCCGCGGCACCAACGTTGAAGACTTTGAAATTACCCTGGCCAACGACACCGTAGTCAACCCGGCATTGGTGGAATACCTGGATAAGAACCACGGTGTTCACATCGACACTGACGAATGGATCGCCTCTACGCAGGAATCGCACGGCTTCGACCCCACGGGCGTGTACAAACGACTGCGCACGGTAACACGGACAGTGCCCGGCCTGCTCGTGACCCAGCGCCTGGTGGTATCCACATTTGCTAACATCACCACCCCGTTTGGACGCGACGACCTTCCCATGGATCACCCAGTCGTGCGCGCCCTGGCAGGTGACGCTGACGCTCGGGGCTCCCTGTCCCGAGGTCGTTCCAGCGACCCTGCACCTGCACCTGCCGCAGGGGAAGGGAAGGGTGACGCGGAAGCTGGGGCAACCTCGGCGAAAAAACCCCGACTTTCTGCCGGTGTTTCTGACTCCAACACGAAAAACCGTCCCGCGCTGGGGGCGAACGCTGAGTCTGAAAATGCGGACGTGTCCAAAGAGGCGAAAGAGACTGGGGGTAATGCGGACCCAGCTGTTAAGACCTCGGGCCAGAAAAAACAGAAGCGCTTGCGCAAAAGGCGTGAACTGCGCGCCGCGATGGTCGCACAGACGACCCCTCGCCTGCCCGACCGTTCGCCGTCTTCAGAATTCCTTGCCCTTGACGTAGACGGCGATCAACAATCCGTTGTCGACTCAGCACTTGCGGGAGAATCGTTTGTCGTAGACACGCCACCCGGAACTGGGGCCACTCAAGTGGCTGCTGCACTTGCGACCACGCTGGCGCATGCAGGTAAGAGCGTGCTCTACGTTGCGCAAAGCTCTGACGCACTGGACGACCTTGGGACACGCCTGGACGAAGCGGGCGTTCGTAACTTTGTCGTCGATGGACGCGAACGCATGAGTGAAGTGAAAAAACAGCTCGTGTCGCTCATCATTTCTGCCGAACGCAGCACCAAACCTGAACTTACGGAGCTCCTACAAAAACTCACGAACGCCCGGGAGAAGCTCAACGCTCACTCGGCGTCGCTGCATCAAGAACGGCAACCGTGGGGCACCTCGGTCTATGCCACTCTAGAACAGCTCGCCGCACTGACAGCCTCAGACCCCGGACCCTTAACAGACGTGCGTTTCGACGACCGTGTCATGAAGCTCGATTCGGCACAGCGCGGCGCACTCAGAGAAGACCTCCTCAAACTGTCTGACCTGGGCGCTTTCACGATGGACGTGGAAGACACGGTGTGGTTCGGAGCTCGATTCGCCAACGACAAAGACGCCGAAACCGCGCGTGCTACAGCCGAACGTGCAGCACGACTCGTAGCTGAACTCACTACACAAGCCGAACCCGTTCTGCGTGCAGCAGGCATGAACCCGGCACGCAACATCGACGCATGGGGTACCTGCTTAGAGACCATCGTTGATGTGTCACGCATGCTCAAACGGTTTAAAGGCCAGGTGTTCGACGCCCACCTGGAAGAACTCATCGCCGCAACGGGTTCTGGGCAGTACCGCAGGCAACACAACATCGACCAGGGCATGTTCGAACGCGCGCGCCTCAAAAAAGAAGCCGCCGCGCTTACGCAAAGCCCCGTTGCTGACCTGCACGAAGAGCTCAAAAGCGTGCGCGAACTCCGCGACCAGTGGTACCGACTCACACGCGATACGTCGAAGGCCCCACACGCCGTTGACGGAGCAGATGAAGCGTTCGACGTGTACCAAGAACTCGCCATCAAATTGCGGCAGCTCGACCCCATCATGGACGACACCCCTGACGGTGGAGACCTGGGGCGCATGCTGGTGGAAGAACTCCAGGCACGCTTGAGCGCAATGGGTGAAGACCGGGCCGCACTAGCAGATCTACCCGCGCGCACCTCGGCGGACGACAAACTACGCGAAGCCGGACTGGGTGACCTGCTCGATGACTTGCGTGCCCGCAAGGTCCGGCACTCTGGCGTGGGAGCCGAATTTGATCTGGCCTACTGGGCCACGGTGTTACAACAAATGGCTGCCGCTGACTCGCAGATTGGTGGCCACGACACTCGTGCGCTGGACGGCTTAGTCAGGGATTTCCGCAACGCTGACCGTGAGTTCGTCAGTCTTGGCGGGGAACGTCTCATGTACGCCCATGCCGCAGGGTGGCGACGCGCAATCGCAAGTTTTAAAGCTGAAGCGGAAAGTGTGCGCACCGCACTGCGCGCACCTCAACTGCACATCCGGCAACTCGCTCTCGAGGCGCCGCGGGTGTTGTCTGCACTGGCACCAGTGTGGATGATGAGCCCGTTTGAAGTACCCAACGTATTTGCGACCCAAGACTTCTTCGACGTCGTCATTATTGCCGACGCGGCACGTTTGTCAGTTCCAGAAGCGTTGCCGGCAATTGCTCGTGCCCGCCAGGTTGTGGCCCTGGGTGACCCGAGGCTGCCTGGACCTAAACCGTTTTCGGTGAGCGTCAACCGTCACGCGGCACCAGCAGAGTCAAGTTCAACAAGCGTGTTCACCGAATTGGCGGAATTCTTGCCACTCAAAGGGCTTCGCACGTATCACCGCGCCGCCCCACAAGGGTTGCTTGATTTGGTCAACGGGCACTTCTATGAGTCGGCTATTTCATCTTTGCCCACTGCACGCACCAGTGAAGGCTCTGGACTCGAGTTTGCGTACGTCCCCGATGCGACAGGTGTGCCAGATTCTGTCACGGGTCAGGTCGAGAGCCCTGACCAGGAAGTTTCTCGCGTGGTGGATCTGGTCTTGCGCCATGCACGAACCAAGCCACGCCAGTCGCTTGCTGTGATCACCTTGACGCCGTGGCATGCGCAACGTATTGCGTCAGCGGTCCAGTCGGCGATCCGGCAGTACCCGTACGTGGCGTCGTTCTTTACAGACACCACAAAAGAACCGTTTGTGATCACAGATGTTGAGCGTGTTCAAGGTTTTGCACGTGACGCGGTGATCTTCTCCGTGGGCTATGGGCGCACCCTTCAAGGCAGGGTCCTGTACAACTTCGGGTCGCTTGAGCAGCCTGACAGTGAGAAACTCTTGGCTGCGATTGTCACCCGTGCGCGCCAGAAACTCACCCTGGTGTCCAGTTACGGGCCCACAGACTTGGACCGTTCGCGGCTCAAACACGGTGCACGGTACTTGCTTGAACTCATCACCGCTGTTGTCGCTGCATCACGTAGTGACGTGGCGCGTACCAGCGATGAGGATATGGCTGGTACGCGTGGGGTGAGCCAGGCGAGCGCGCAAAATCCGCTTGTCAATGACATCGCTGAGCGCATGCGCAAACTGGGCGCTCACCCAATTGTGAACTACCAGGGCATTGATATTGCAGTGCCGGTGGGAAAGACCGCGGAACAGGGCATGGTGCTGGCGATTGAAACGGATGGCCGTGCCTACGCGTCGACTCCGAGCGTGCGTGAGCGTGAGCGCTTGCGCTGTGAGTCACTGGAACGTCGCGGGTGGACATGCGCACGCATGTGGTCGATGGATGCGTTTGTGAACCCGCAAGCAGTTGCTCAACGCATGTTTGACCTGTGGCGGGAATCGGTGGAAGCACACTCGCCGCAGTCGGTTTTGGATGCTGCGCGGGCGGCTTCGGTGGTCACCGGTCGCCGGGGTTCACGCCCGAAAGTGACTCCAGGGTTGCCGTTGCATGCGTACTCTGAGTCTGAACTGCACCAGATGCTCGAATGGATTCAGTCCGACAACCAGTTCCGTGATGATGCAGAACTTGAGCACCAGCTGAAGAATGCGTTGGCTTACCGTGGTCACACGGACCTCAACGATACGATCGTGAAGGCTGTTCGCCGTTACCGTGAGGCACAAGCGCGTGCGCAGGCTGTGTTTGAAGAGTCCTCGAACAGCGACTTTGCAGACGGCCGAGGTGCCGAAGAGCAGGAGCTTGACCAGGACGCGATCATGCCAATGTATGACACGGGTGTTCTGCGTGACGAAGATTTGATTGACGCTGGGCTTCGTGAGGACGAAGCCGAGCGGGGCAATGAGCGCGATGAAGAGAGTGAAGGCGAGCGTGGCGACTCGTAGGGAGAGTTCGGAAGAACGGTCTGAAGCCGCGCGTCGGAAGCGAACCCAGCGGGCCAAAGAGAAGTACCGACGTTTGATGGGCGACCGTTCAGGTGAAACCGCGGTGCGCGACTCTGGTATGTCGTATGAAAAACCCCCGCACTGGGGCGATCAGTTGTTTACGCGCAATAGGCGTGGGTAAACACATAGCGGGCACCCTACATCAGGGTAGGGCACCCGCGCGAAAACTTGGCACGTATTAAAACTTAGTGCTTTCCGGCTTCACCGAACTGGGTGTCAGCGTCTGTGGAAGAAACGCTGTTTGCGTGAGCTTCACCAGGAAGGCCAGCGCTCTGGTTCTGAACAACCAAGAGGTCGCGGATTTCGGTGAGCAGCTCTTCGCTGGTTGCTGGTACCTCTTCTTCTTCAGCGTTGCGGTTGCGCCATTCGTTGAGGCGGTTCATTGGCATGATGATGATGAAGTACACGACAGCAGCAATGATGAGGAAGTTGATCGCTGCAGTGATTACTGCGCCAAAGTCAACAAAAGTTTCAGCGCGCTCTGGGCGGATACGGAATCCGAGGCCACCTACTTCTGGTGAACCAACAGCTGCGATAAGCGGGTTGATGATTTTGTCCGAAACAGCGGTAACAATTGCGGTGAACGCGCCACCGATAATAACGGCGGTCGCCAATTCGATGACGTTTCCGCGCAGAATGAAATCCCTAAATCCTTTGAACATGTCTGCCTTTCAACGGGCACGCCAGAATGGTGCCGGAAATAATGAAGTGGATTTTTCGCGCTCAATTGCGCGTAAATAATTTATCAAAGTTTAAGGGTCAACTTCTTGCCAATCTGCTGTTTAGTTATCAAAAACACATCATGGCGTGTCCTGCGTCTCACTAGTGCCTAACAAACCAAAGCTCAGCCCTGCATTACCTGCTAATTTGGGTGCGTCTTCCTGCCTCACCGCGATTGTGACCACGCTGGTTTGGCCGGTGAATTGATCATGCGCAGTGGTGACTGAAACGACGAGCGCGTCGTCGACGATCGAGCTCGCTTCTTCTGCGGTCGCGGAATACACCTGGATGCGGTGACCGGGTCGCAATACCGTGGTGGTTGCTGGGTCGCTCACACTGATGGGCACGCGTACGTGCCCTGCGGGAATGTTCGCGGGTGCGGCTTCCAGCAGCGCGGTTGTGGTGACTGGTGTGCCGGCATCAAGGGAGGACGCCGAGGTTGTTCCAACTACCTGGGATGGGTCAGTGACCGCGTTGTCGGGTATCAGTTGCGGTGGGAAGACCCGGGTAGTGACCAGGCGAGAGGTGATGACCGTGCCAGGGTCGATGCGCGTGTGTGCAACCACGATGCGGTCGCCATGAGAGCGGGGAAGTAGAACCATGACGAGGGTAACTGCTGCCAGTCCAGCGCATACGGCTGCGAGGAGTCGACGTTGCGTGTGTGTGAGTCGACGTGGCGGTGCGTCAGGTGTTTTCTTTCCAGTGGAGCCGGTCAGGCGCTTCAACCATGCGTTCATATATCAAGTGTGGAAGCGCCACGCGGCGACTGGAAGGGCTTTGGTGAATCTGTGGAAAACTCGTTCACCTGTGCCATTCAGTTGACGGCGTGTGAAACTCGGGCGAGCCTATGAGTTCGAAGATCCGGAAGAACTTGACCCTGATGAGCTTGACGACCCTGATGAGCTTGACGATGAGCCTGAACCAGAGC
>CABTZC010000097.1 GCA_902489185.1 uncultured Brevibacterium sp.
AGAACAACGTTCTAACCCTGCGGCATAAAGTGTCAACCATGTCGCGACTGACAATGTCAACTATGTCCCGACTGATCACACAAGCGCCCCCAGCAGGATTCGAACCTGCAACCTACGGATTAGAAGGCCGTTGCTCTATCCATTGAGCTATGGGGGCTGATGGTCCGGAGCAGAGTCTACTTCTCCTCAAGTTTATTTGCTATCCGGGTTAACTGGTGGGCTTGTTCCATCATGGTCAAAACCCGTGCCTCACGAATCAGGTTGCGGTGTTCTTCAGGGTCGTTGCTTTTACGCGCGGCCTTTAGAACCTCACGTGCTTCTTCGATTGCAGATTGTTTGGATGCCACACCTATCCTTTCGCCAGAAATATCCTAACCGGTTCGAGGCGTCAGACTTGCCTTTCGGCATATGGTGGTGAATGAGACCGTTACTCACCCCCACGTGGAGGAATCATGGCACTGCTCGAAGGTCGGACCGCACTGGTGACAGGCGGAACTCTTGGAATTGGTTTTGGTATCGCACAGACACTGGCAGCACATGGTGCTCAAGTTGCCGTTACTGGTGTGACAGAAGAAGAATGCGCACAAGCACGCGAAGCTGGTTTTGACACGTACGTGCTAGACGTGCGCGACCGGGAAGCGTGTTCTTCCGTGGTCGCCGAGGTCGTAGAAAAGTTCGGCGGACTCTCACTTCTGGCATCCAATGCGGGAGTCTACCCACAGGCCCCCATTACTGACATGACCGATGAAGACATCGACACGATCTTCGACATCAACGTCAAAGGAACTGTGCACATCGTGCAGGCTGCCATCCCAGCACTTACCGAATCAGGTCGCGGGCGCGTCGTTGTCACCAGCTCCATCACCGGTAACTACACGGGATTCCCCGGATGGTCGCACTATGGAGCGACAAAAGCCGCGCAAATGGGATTCGTGCGCTCTGCAGCGATCGAACTGGCACCACACAAGATCACGGTCAACGCTGTTCTCCCAGGTAATGTCCTCACGCCCGGGCTAAAAGAACTAGGCCAAACCTACCTGGACCAGATGGCCCGCTCGGTGCCGCTCGGATTCCTGGGTGACCCCACCGACATCGGCGAAGCTGTAGCGTTCCTGGGATCCGACGGCGCACGTTACATCACCGGCCAAGACATCGTGGTCGACGGCGGTCAGATCCTCCCCGAAACCCCAGAAGCTCTAGAAGGCATCAACTCATAACGACGCAACCCACAACGACGGCAGCCACAGACGAACCTGCCGCGCACAGGCGCCGAGGTCCGTCCACATAGGTGGGCCGACCTCGGCGTTTTCTCAGGAACACCGGCGTGGTGAGTGGCTAAGCATGCTGAAAATCGACAGAGTGGAACCGTGACTGACGGTAACCGCACTCTCAACCCAGCCATCCACGAGACGCTGGGTGAACTTGTCACGCGCGCGAAAAACATCCAATTCCCTTTGGCTGTCGAAACCACCGCGCCAGGTAAAGCCCTGCAAACCCAGCTGAACAACCAGCTCACTGACTACCTCATGCCTCGAGTGGCAGACACAGAAGCGCCGTTGCTGATTGTGTTCGGAGGCTCCACAGGGGCCGGAAAATCAACGCTCATCAACTCGATCATTGGCGAAGACGTATCAAGTGCGAGCGTGTTGCGTCCTACGACTCGGTGGCCCGTTCTGGTGTGTAACCCGGCGGACCGCAAGCACTTCACGTCCAACCGGATTCTGCCCAGCCTGGAGCGTGTGAGCCAAAAAGCGACCGACACGAACGCCCCTCAGCTGCGCATCGTCGACCACCCGTCGATTCCGCCAGGCGTGGCCGTTCTGGACTCTCCGGACATCGACTCGGTGATGGATTCGAATCGCAAGCTCGCACGTCAACTCCTAGCGGCAGCTGACCTGTGGGTATTCGTCACCACCGCTGCCCGGTACGCCGACGCCGTCCCATGGGAATTGCTCAAACAGTCCGCCGACAACGGAACCGCTGTTGCAATGGTGCTTGACCGCGTGCCACCAAACGCCAACCGCGAAGTCCGCCACCACCTGTCCTCACTCCTCAAAGAAGCGCGACTGGGGACTGCCCCGATCTTCACCGTCCCAGAACTCACCCTGGAAGACAGCCGCCTACCGCAATCGGCAATTTTCCCGCTACGATCGTGGATCTCAAACCTGTCAACTAACCCACGTGCGCGTAAGGCCGTCGTTCAACGTACACTCCACGGTGCTCTCGCAGCGGTCCCGGGGAAAGCGGATACCCTCGCTGAGTATGCCCAGGCGCAGGTGGACGCGCATAAAAGACTGGCCGAGGTCGTTGACACGGAATTTGCGCACGCCCGCCAACGCTTAGGAGAGGCTCTGGTTTCAGGGCACGTGCTCCGTGGTGAAGTTTTGGCGCGGTGGCAAGACTTTGTGGGGACTGGCCAACTTTTCCGAGGTCTCGAACCGACCGTTGCGCGCATCCGTGACCGCATAACCGCTGCCGTTACAGGAAAGCGCGACACTGCGGAGCCACTGGGACAAGCTATCGAATCCTCAGCCTCTCTGTTGGTCCGCGAGCAGGCAGTCGCCGCGCTGGGAGGCGTGACCGACGCGTGGCATGAGACGACCTCGGGCAAAACAATCCTGGAAGACCACCCTCAACTTGAGAAACTGCCGGCCGACATGGACGCCACAATCAGGCGCACAGTCGCCGACTGGTCAGACAAGGTTAACGACCTGGTGCGCGACGTTGGGCAATCGAAGCGAGCCCGTGCACGCATCCTGTCCTTCGGAGTCAACGGAGTGGGGGCAGTGCTCATGTTGGCAGTGTTCGCCGGAACCGGAGGTCTTACCGGGGCCGAAGCCGGAATAGCGGGGGGAACCGCAGTTGTCACTGGCAAACTCTTGGACACCATTTTCGGTGACCAAGTGACACGTGACCTCGCCTCCCAAGCCCGCCACCTACTTCTGGAAGCGACCGGAGAGCTACTGACAAGCTTCCGGGAACCATTCGACTCAGTGCTCAAGGAGACTGCAGTCGATCCGGAACAGGCAACTGAGCTTCGCGCCATCAACGAGCGACTGAAAGGAATGCTGTGAAGGCCGCAGAAGAAATCAGCCGACTCCGTGATGGGATCAAACGCGCACTCGAACTTGAATCCGGACGAATCGATACGCAGACGGTTGCCGATGCGCTGGAACTTCTAAATAAAACGGAAGCCCGCCTAGACCTCGGGCTAGACCGGACCGTTGTCGCATTTGCAGGATCAACCGGGTCCGGGAAATCGTCTCTGTTCAATGCAGTTTCAGGTTTGGAGATCGCACAGGTTGGGGTGCGTCGTCCCACCACGTCGAAACCTACTGCATGTGTGTGGGGTGACGGTGGCGAAGAGTTTCTCACCTGGTTGGGTGTCCCGATCGACAACCGCACGTGGCGTGAAAGCGCACTCGATGGAAAAGACGAAGAACCTCTGCGCGGACTGATCCTTCTGGACCTTCCCGACCACGACTCCACTGCCGCGAGCCACCGCCATGAAGCAGATCGTCTAGTCGGCATGGTTGACATGGTTGTATGGGTCGTTGACCCACAAAAGTACGCCGACTTCTCTATCCACTCACGGTACCTGCGGAAGCTTGCAAAATACGCGAACAACATGCTGGTGGTTCTTAACCAGGTGGACCGTTTGAACTCTGAGCAGCAGAAGGCAACAGCGGAACATCTCAAGAGTCTTCTCGAAGCTGACGGTCTTGAAAATGCTGACGTAAAGCTTGTTTCGGCCGTGACGCGTCAAGGGGTTCCCGAACTGCGCCAGGAACTGGTCAAGGTCATCGAGTCCAACCAAGCCAGTGTTCAACGCCTCTATACCGATATGCGACACATGGCAGACCGTGTTCAACAGCAGTTGGGAACGCCGGTAGACAGTCCTGACCAGTTGGCTGGCACAGAACGTCTCTTGGATGCAATGACTGATGCTGCAGGTGTCGACGCCGTTGCACAGACAGTGCATGACGACTACGTGCGTCGCGCATACCGCGCTACGGGTTACCCTTTGCTTGCCTGGGCTCAGCGTGACAAGGCAGACCCGCTTGGATCTAAACACGGCGGGGACCGCGACGATCTTATTCGCGCTGCTCGACCCGAGACCACGCGCACACAGAACGCGCGTGTGAATCTCGCGGCACATGAGGTAGTGGTTGAAGCGACATCCAGCTTGCCACATTCATGGCGTCAAGCGATCGGTCGAGCAGAGAAGCAGAGCACAGCCGAGTTAACACATACCCTGGATGAAGCTGTCACAAGCGTGGGTATAGAGGTGGTGAGCCCTGGCTGGTGGAAGGTCGCCAAGTTCTTCCAGACGCTGTTCTTTGTTTTGACTCTGGTGGGGCTTGCCTGGCTGATTGTGAACGCTGTTTTGCTTGCAATGTCGCTTGATCCAGGTGGCATCCTGATGTGGATAATCCCAGGTGGGTTACTGCTTGTAGGGATCATAGGATCAGCTATCACATCAAGTTCCGCTGCACGTGCTCGTAGTAAGGGAGCACGCAATCAAGCGGACAAAGTTCGGGACGATCTTATTTCCGCAGTTCGGAAGGCTGCTGAAGGCTCATACCTCGAGCCCATTAGTGCCGTTTTGCGTGAGCACAAAGAGGCCTACGACGCACTGACTTGACGTCTGGTCGCTGTGGAAACTGTTGGCTTTCACAGCGCGTGTGAGCTGTGGATGGGGATGAGTTTTCCACAGAGTCTTGTGTAGCCCTGTTGCTTGCTTCCTTTTTCAGTCACGGTGGTGTTTCACCAATGAAAGGAAAGCAATGAAGCAACTCAACTATTTCGTGGGAACGATCGGATCAGAAATCCGCAGCGGGACGACTCAGGAAAATAATCCCTGGACAAGTTTTCGAGTCGCGGTGAATTATGACAGGTACGACCGCGACAGTCGCGAGTACAAAAACGTCGACACCAACTGGTATGAAGTCATGTGTTATGGATCGCTAGCATCGAATGTCCGGGCTAGCGTGAACTGTGGGGACTCTATTATCGTGATCGGACGGTTACGTGAACGTTCCTGGACTACTGATGATGGACAGCAAGGGTCAACCATGCAGATCCTTGCTGATGCTGTAGGGCATAATCTTCAATTCCACGGCGCACGGTCGTTGCGTCCTAAGAAAGCGACTCAAAGTGACTCCGCGGAAGAGAGCTCGGGGTGGGAAGAAATTGCGCGAAAGGAACCAGTTCTTGTGGGTGCCGGAGTCGATGGCGGCGAGTCGCGCACTGCACTGCCTGAGGACAATGCAGAAAGTGACGGTCCTCCTTTCTAGAAGCCACGCACGGTGGAAACCTGAAGAAGCCGTAACGACCGGCTATTCTTATGTGTTGTGAAACAGCAACCAGCTCCTTCAGGTTTCCGTGTGCGACAACGCTTCGTGACCGTATGTGTGGGCATGGCGACAGTGATCGCACTTTCGGGATGTAGCTTGTTTATGAACAAGCCGACCTCTGCGCCGCCTCAAAAGCAAACGAAAGAAAAAGAAGCGGTTGTCACAAAGGTTCTCAAAGACGTTGAGCCACTGACCAAGGTCGACGGAGTTCCTTCTAGCAAACAGTTTTTTGAGCGCATGCTTGAAGCAGGTTACAAACCTGAAAATCTTGAGGCGACTATTGACCGCTCTCCACTTGATCACGATGTTCCATCGAAGATGTTCGGAGTGAAAATCAAAGAGGGCTGCGTTATCGGTGAAGTGCGTCAAGGGTCTGTATCTGGGAGTCTCGTTGAGCCCAATGCGTCGAACAAGTCGTGTCTATACGGCACAGTCGACCGACCCGAAGGCGTGAAACCGCCAAAAGGCGAAAAACGCTCAGACTCAGATAAAGACAACGGGGTGGGGCACCTGCCTGGAGATGATCTCCACGAACGTAAGGATGACGGAGCATCGGCAAGCTCGGGTCAAGATACACCAGAAGAAGAAAGCTCTCCTAAGCCAAACAAGAAAAAGCAGGAAAAAGAGCCTGAAGGAGGCTCTGCGAACTCGATTGGGTAACTAGCTTTTCTTAAAGATCCCGCGATAGCCTTGAAGCACTATGGCAGAGTTCATTTACACCATGCATAAAGCGCGTAAAGCGCACGGTGACAAGGTTATTCTCGACGACGTATCAATGTCGTTTTACCCAGGGGCAAAGATCGGTATGGTCGGCCCTAACGGTGCAGGTAAATCGACAATTCTGAAGATCATGGCTGGTTTGGATCAGCCATCAAACGGTGAGGCTCGCTTAAGCCCTGGATACACGGTGGGTATCCTTCTCCAGGAACCGCCCCTCAACGAAGACAAGACGGTTCGAGAGAACGTCGAAGAAGGCGTTGGCAGCATCAAACACAAGCTTGACCGCTATAACGAAATCTCTAACGAGATGTCGAACCCGGACGCTGATTTCGACGCTCTCATGGAAGAGATGGGGAAGCTTCAAGAAGAAATTGACGCTGCTGACGCGTGGGACTTGGACTCCCAGCTTGACCAGGCAATGGACGCTTTGCGTTGCCCTCCAGGTGATGCGGACGTGCGCGTGCTCTCCGGTGGTGAACGCCGTCGTGTCGCTCTATGTAAATTGCTTTTGGAAAAGCCAGACCTCTTGCTCCTTGACGAGCCTACTAACCACCTCGACGCTGAATCAGTGCTGTGGCTCGAGCAACACTTGAGCACCTACCCAGGCGCTGTCATCGCCATCACCCACGATAGGTACTTCCTTGACCACGTGGCCGAATGGATCGCTGAAGTTGACCGTGGTCACCTGTACCCGTACGAAGGTAACTACTCGACGTACTTGGAGAAGAAGAAAGAACGCCTCCAAGTGCAGGGCAAAAAGGACGCGAAACTCCAAAAGCGTCTGTCAGAAGAACTCGAATGGGTGCGTTCAAACACCAAAGCACGCCAAACCAAGTCCAAAGCGCGTCTGGCTCGGTATGAAGAAATGGCGGCCGAAGCCGAGAAGATGCGCAAGCTCGACTTTGAGGAAATCCAGATCCCACCAGGTCCGCGTTTGGGTAACGTTGTTATCGAAGCCGAGAACCTACAAAAAGGTTTTGACGATCGTACCCTTATCGATGGACTGTCCTTTTCACTGCCACGCAACGGAATCGTGGGTGTGATTGGTCCAAACGGTGTCGGTAAAACCACGCTGTTTAAGACCATCGTGGGACTTGAGCCACTCGATGGCGGAAACCTCAAAGTCGGCGAAAGTGTGAAGATTTCCTACGTTGACCAGTCACGCGGTGGTATCGACCCCGACAAGACGCTGTGGGAAGTTGTTTCGGACGGTTTGGACTATATCCAGGTCGGTGCCGTCGAGATGCCGTCACGCGCATACGTGTCTGCGTTCGGATTCAAA
>CABTZC010000098.1 GCA_902489185.1 uncultured Brevibacterium sp.
CCCGCCCCCGGCGATCGCAGCCCAGAAACTCACCCGCCTGCTCATCGACGACCAGGGGTTCGAATTCGAAACCGCGACAGATATCGCAACACAAGTACTGGGCTACACCAACCACACGCTCCTCCCAGAAGCACTTGAACGGTGGTCGGTCGGCCTCATGCGCCACGTCCTCCCACGCCACATGGACCTCATCGAAAAAATCGAGCGCCGCGAAATCGAGCTACACGGTCCACTCGAACCGGCCACCGCAATCATCGATCACGGCCACGTGAACATGGGGAGCCTGGCGTTCCTCACCAGCCACCGCGTCAACGGAGTATCAGCCCTTCACACTGACCTCATCCGTAGTGACCTTTTCCCTGACTTCAACGAGCGCCACCCCGAAAGGATCATCAACGTCACCAACGGGGTGACACCTCGGCGGTGGCTCAAACTTGCCAACCCGGACCTTTCCGCACTTATCACGGAAGCCATTGGCGCAGGCTGGGAAACCGACCTTGACCGGCTCGCACAGCTCGCTGAGTACGCGGACAACGACGACTTCCTCACCGCATTTGGCGAAACCAAGCACGCGGCCAAAAACCGGCTCGCAGACTGGCTCAACCACCACCACGACATCGACATCCCCGTCACCGGGCTCTTTGATGTACAGGTCAAACGTATCCACGAATACAAGCGCCAGCTGCTCAACATCTTCTGGACGATCGCCCGCTGGCAACGCATCAAGCGCGACCCGTCCGCCGGTTGGGTGCCACGCGTCAAACTGTTCGGTGGAAAAGCTGCACAGAGCTACGTCATGGCGAAGGACATCATCCGCCTGATCAACGACGTCGCGGCAGTGGTCAACAACGACCCAGACACCAAGGACCTCCTTCAGGTAGTGTTCCCACCGAACTACAACGTGTCCATGGCCGAAAAACTTATCCCAGCCGCCGACCTGTCCGAGCAGATCTCGACTGCAGGCATGGAAGCATCGGGAACGGGCAACATGAAGTTCGCACTCAACGGGGCGCTGACAATCGGAACCCTGGACGGCGCCAATGTCGAAATCCGCGAAAAAGTGGGCGCTGACAATTTCTTCCTCTTTGGCATGACCACTGAAGAAGTGGCCCAACGCAGGGAAGAACCGGACCACAGCCGTAAGGCCATCGAAGCCAGCCAGCCTATGCGCGACATTCTCCAAGCCGTTGCAGAGGGCACGTTCAGCCCGGACGAACCGCACCGTTACGGTGACCTGGTTGACAACATGTGGAACTCCGACTGGTTCCTTGTCGCTAGCGACTTCGACGCCTACGATCAGGCACAAACCCGGGTCGACGAAGCGTACCAGGACACCCGGGCTTGGCAGAAAGCTAGCGTGCTCAACATCGCGAACATGGGGTACTTCAGTTCGGACCGTTCGGTACGCGAATACATGGCCAATATTTGGAGTGTCGATTCGGTTCTGTAACCACGAGTGAACTTTGCCTGAACTCATCGAACTTTCGGTCTGCCCTGTCACCTGCTGTGATTGAATGATCTAAGGGCGAGCGACGAGGAGTAAACGTGGCCAGGGATATCACCTCAAATTCGGACGGTGTGACCGAGGTCGGTCCCGCGCCCGCTGAAATCCAGGCTGTCGTTGAAGGCAGGCATTGGGACCCGTTTTCGGTTCTGGGGCCCAGCGCAGACCAGGCCGAGGTCGTGGCCCACATCCCCGGCGCGGAGCGCGTGTGGGCGGTCAATGACTCCGAGTCCCACGAACTCGAACCGTACGCGTCCGCACCTACGGTTTTCCGCGGGCCATATGTGTCGTACTACCGCTTGCGCATCCAGTGGCCGGGCGGGCACGTTGAGGAACGTCACGACCCGTACCGTTTCAGCCCGGTTTTGGGTGAAATTGACGAATACCTCTTGAGCGAAGGTACCCACCACCAGTTGTGGCGCGCCCTGGGTGCTCACCTCATCACGCATGAAGAAGTTCCCGGTGTCCATTTTGCCGTGTGGGCGCCTAACGCTAAGCGTGTTTCGGTCGTTGGTAACTTCAACAGCTGGGACCACACGGCCCACCCCATGCGCTCCCGAGGTGCTACCGGGGTATGGGAGTTATTCATCCCTGGTCTGGGTGCGGGGGAGACGTATAAGTACTCCATTCTTGGGGAAAACGGGCAGTTGCCGCTCAAGGCCGACCCTGTTGGGTTCGGTAGCGAACACGCGCCGCACACCGCTTCGGTGGTGCGCGACATCGACGCCCACACCTGGGCCGACAGCGACTGGCTGGAGGTTCGCGGTGAAGCCTTTGCCACCTCGGCGCCGGTGAGCATTTACGAAGTCCACTTAGGCTCATGGAAGCGTGTGAGCAACGAACACGGCGAACGCTTCATGTCCTACCGCGAACTTGCGGAAGAACTAGTCGATTACGCCCACCACATGGGATTCACCCACATCGAGATCATGCCGGTGAGTGAGCATCCGTTCGACGGTTCGTGGGGGTATCAGCCAATTGGTCTGTATGCGCCAACCATCCGCTACGGCACCCCGGAGGAATTTCAAGCGTTTGTTGATGCGGCACACGCGCGCGGCCTGGGCGTGATCGCCGACTGGGTGCCGGGGCATTTCCCCACCGATTCGCACGGCTTGGGCAACTTCGACGGCACGGCCTTGTATGAACATGCTGATCCACGTCAGGGCTTCCACCCTGACTGGAACACACTGATCTTCAACTATGGCCGTCCAGAAGTGTTGAGTTATCTGGTGTCCAATGCCTTGTATTGGCTCAGCGTGTACCACTTGGACGGTTTACGCGTCGACGCCGTCGCGTCGATGATCTACTTGGACTATTCGCGCAAGGATAACGAGTGGGTGCCTAACCGCGACGGCGGACGCGAAAATTACGAGGCCATCAATTTCCTTCAGCGGACCAATACCGCTGCGTACGGTGCGGACGATTCGGTTGCGATCGTAGCCGAGGAATCCACTGCGTTTCCTGGTGTGACGAAGCCGGTCCACGCTGGTGGCCTGGGATTCGGCTACAAGTGGAACCTGGGTTGGATGAATGACTCCTTGGAGTACTTCGCAAAGGACCCCGTGTATCGCAAGTACCACCAGAACCAGCTCACGTTTGGTATGACGTATGCGTATTCGGAAAACTACGTGCTGCCCATCAGCCATGACGAAGTGGTCCATGGAAAAGGGTCCATGTACCAGCGCATGCCCGGGTCACATGAGGACAAACTGGGCAACCTGAAGCTGTTTTACGCGTACATGTGGGCGTTTCCGGGCAAAAAACTCTTGTTCATGGGCCAAGAGTTTGGGCAACACCACGAATGGAACCACTCAGCCAGCTTGGACTGGAACACCCTGAATGATCCTGGCCACGTGGGCGTGCAAAACGTGGTCCGTGACCTGAACCTGTTTTACCGCGACCAGCTTGCGATGCACGCCCTGGACACAGACCCGCGAGGCTTCCAGTGGCTCCTGCTTGAAGCGGTCGATGACCAGGTCATCGCGTGGATGCGTCGCGGTAATCCCGGAGACCCTCACGTTGTTGTGGTTCTCAACTGCACCCCTGTTGAACGCACCAACTACCGGATCGCGTTCCCCGTGCCTGGCCGTTGGCATGAAGCGATCAACACCGACTCTTCCCACTACGGTGGGGCTAACCGTGGCAATTGCGGGGCAATTGACACTGAACCCGTACCGTGTGGAACAGAAGCCCAGTCCGCTCTACTTACTCTGCCACCTTTAACCGCGATCTACTTTGTCGAGGATCAATCATGAGCCCAACCAGTGTTATCGGAAATTCGCGTGGGGCAGCCCCCCGTTTGACCAGCCAGGCAATGGCCTTTGTTTTGGCCGGAGGCCGTGGATCACGCCTGCAGGAACTCACTGACCGGCGTGCAAAACCAGCCGTACACTTTGGGGGTAAGTCACGCATTATTGACTTCCCGCTGTCCAACGCGGTGAACTCGGGAATCCGTAAGATCGCGGTGGCCACTCAGTACAAGGCACACTCGCTGATCCGCCACCTGCAGCGCGGGTGGGGTTTCTTCCGCGCGGAACGTAATGAATACTTGGACATCTTGCCTGCCAGCCAGCGCGTTGCCGAAACCAAGTGGTACTTGGGAACCGCGGATGCGGTGACGCAGAACATCGACATCGTGGATGACTACAACGTCGAGTACATTATTGTGCTCGCCGGTGACCACGTGTACAAGATGGACTACGAAATCATGTTGCGCCAGCACGTTGAAACCGGAGCTGATGTCACGGTTGGGTGTTTGACCGTACCGCGTGAAGAAGCCAGCGCGTTTGGCGTCATGCACACCGACGAAACTGGTCGGATCATCGACTTCCTGGAAAAGCCGGCGGATCCACCCGGAATGCCAGACAACCCTGAACTGGCCCTTGCCAGCATGGGGATCTACGTCTTCAAGTGGTCGTTCCTGCGTGAGCTTCTCCAGGAAGATGCAGAAAACGTAGACTCCAGCCACGACTTTGGCCACGACCTGATCCCGCACATCGTGCAAAACGGGTACGCGCACGCTCACAAGTTCAGCGACTCCTGCGTGATGGGTGGCCTGGAAACCGAACCGTACTGGCGCGACGTGGGAACCGTCGATTCGTTCTGGCAGACGAACATCGACCTCACGGATTTCATCCCGGCCCTGGACATGTACGACAACTCCTGGCCCATTTGGACGTATTCGGAACTGACCCCACCGGCCAAGTTCATCCACGACGACGAAGGCAGGCGCGGCCAGGCGATCCAATCCCTCATCTCCGGTGACTGCATTATTTCTGGTTCAGATGTGCGTCACTCCCTGCTTTTCACCGGTTCGCGCGTCCACTCGTACTCCTCACTCGAACGAGTCGTGGCCTTGCCCCGTGTCCAGATCCACCGGTCGGCACAACTGACCGACTGCGTCCTGGACTCCCGCGTGGTCATTCCCGAAGGCCTGGTTGTAGGACAGGACCCCGAGGAAGACGCTCGCTGGTTCAGGCGCACGGACAGCGGCGTCGTTCTCATCACTCAGCCCATGTTGGACCGGCGAGCTGCTGAACTGGGGTTGTGATGGCGCGTCGCGTTCTGTCCGTGGCAAGTGAGTCGGCGCCACTTGTCAAAACGGGCGGTTTGGCCGATGTCGTTGGGGCCCTTCCTTCCGCTCTTCGCCCGCTGGGGTGGGAGAGTCGCGTCCTGATGCCGGCGTACCCGGGTCTAGTGGACCGGGCGGAAACCACCAGTGTTCAGTGGGAAACCGATGACTTGTTCGGCGGCCCTGCCCGCGTGCTGTTGGGCACGTTCAACGATGTGGAGTATCTGCTGTTGGACGCCCCTCACTTTTTTGATCGCGAAGGCGGACCCTACAACGTCGACGGACACGACTACCCGGACAACCACGTGCGGTTCGCTGCCCTGTCGTGGGTAGGTTCCCGGCTGGCCGTGGAGGGCACTAAGGATGGGTGGGTGCCCGAGGTCGTTCACGCCCACGACTGGCAAGCTGGCTTGGTGCCGTCTTACCTCAAGTACGCTGGGACCCCGGTGCCCAGTGTGATGACTTTGCACAATATCGCGTTCCAAGGAATTTTTGGCCCGGACCAGTTGGACCGTGTCAACCTGCCTACCTGGGATTACCACCCGGATGCGCTTGAGTACCACGGCACTGTCAGCGCGCTCAAAGCCGGCATGGTGCACGCGTCTGCGGTGAACACGGTGAGCCCGTCATATGCTGAGCAGATCGCATCGCCGGAGTGGGGTTTTGGTTTAGACGGTGTCATCCGAATGCGCGCCGAACGTGGCGAAATGTTCGGGATTCTCAACGGAATCGATCTTCGCGTGTGGGACCCGGAAAACGACCCTCACGTGGTCCCATATTCGGCGTCTAGCCAGGAAGGCAAAAAGAAGAACCGCAAGGCGTTGATCGCTGAGTTCGGTCTGGCTAAACCACAGGGTCCGCTCGCCGTGGTGGTGACCAGGTTGGCGCATCAAAAAGGAATCGACATGCTGATTGATGCGGTGCCTGACTATATTGCCCGAGGTGGTTCCCTAGCTGTTCTGGGATCGGGAGATCCCGGGTATGAAAGTGCGCTCCACGATTTAGCCCGCAGGTTCCCCGGTTCTGTAGGTGTGCGAATTGGGTATGACGAGCCGTTAAGCCACCGCATGTACGCCGGTGGTGACTCTGTTCTGGTGCCGTCTAGGTTCGAACCGTGTGGGCTCACTCAGATGTATGGGCTCAGGTACGGGGCCGTGCCGATTGTGGCGGCCACTGGAGGTCTCAAAGATTCGGTGACCCACGCCTCGGCGGAAAACATTGAGAACAAAACCGCCACCGGAATCACCTTCTCTGACATCAGCACTCAGGGGTTGTCAGCGGCACTCGCATACTCAACGGAACTGTTCGCCCAGAAAAAAGTGTGGCGGTCGATTCTGCGCAGAGGAATGCGCACGCCGGTGGGTTGGGAATCCTCTGCGCAGGTGTACGCAGGGCTGTTCGAAAGGCTTACCGCGTGACTCAACAGGATTCCCGCGTCAGTGTCGGCAGGTCGTGGCCACTGGGAGTGACGCTTACCGACACCGGCGTAAACGTCGCAGTGTGGGCCCCAGATGCTACTTTGATTGAACTGTGTGTGTTCACTGACGTAGAAGAAGAACAACGAATTGCAGTCCCGTACCGCGACGGCGGTGTGTGGTACGCCCACGTCGAAGGAATCACACAAGGCACGCGCTACGGACTGCGCGCGACCGGTCCGCACGAACCCGAAAACGGGCTACGCTTCAACCCGGCCAAACTGTTGATTGACCCATACGCAAAAGCATTGACAGGACCTGTGTCATGGGACTGCCTGATGAACGCGTACGCGGTGGGGCCAGGTGACGACATGGTGCAAGATGACCGTGACTCTGCACCTGTCGTGCCTAAAGCGATTGTCCAGGGGCTGGCAGAAGGGCCTGATCCTCAGACCAACCGTCCTATTCGTCCGTGGACTGACACAGTCATATACGAAGCACACGTGAAGGGTCTCACGCAACAACATCCGGATATTCCCGAAGACATTCGGGGTACATATGCCGCTCTGGCACACCCCGTGATCGTGGAACACCTGCAGAAACTAGGTGTTACGGCCCTGGAGCTACTCCCCATTCAAACGTTCATCGACGACGAATTTTTGGTGCGCCAAGACAAGCGCAACTACTGGGGATACCAGCCCGTTGCGTGGCAGGCACCAGAACCTCGATACGCGCACCGCGACGCCGACGCTGAAATTCGTCATGCGGTGCACACTCTTCACGAAGCTGGAATTGAAGTCATTTTAGACATCGTGTTCAACCAC
>CABTZC010000099.1 GCA_902489185.1 uncultured Brevibacterium sp.
ACCAGGTATTCGTTCATGAATCCGTAGCCACCGAAGATTTGCGTGGCGTCACGCGCGTTGTCCATCGCTGCATCACCGGCGATCAGCTTGGCAACAGCGGCTTCCTTCTTGAACGGGAGGCCGGATTCCATGCGTGAGGCAGCCAGGTAGTACGCCGCGCGGGCAGCCACGACACGGGCTTCCATACGTGCGATCTTGAACTGGATTCCCTGGTAGTTGGCGATCGGCTTACCGAAGGTCACGCGTTCCTTCGCGTACCGCACCGACTCATCCACACACCCTTGCGCGGCACCCACGGACAGGGCGGCCACTGCAATACGACCTTCGTCCAGGATGCGTAGGAAGTTTGCGTAACCTCGGCCGCGTTCACCCAGCAGGTTTTCTTCTGGAACACGCACGTTGCCGAAGGTCAGCGGGTGGGTGTCCGAGGAGTTCCAGCCCACCTTGTCGTAGGCAGGTTCAGCGGTGAAACCAGGGGTGCCAGATGGGATCATGATGGTCGAAATCTCTGGCTTTTCCTTACCGTCGCGGCCCGTGCGGGTTCCGGTGACTGCGGTGGCGGTCACCAGGCGGGTGATGTCGGTTCCGGAGTTCGTGATGAACTGCTTGGATCCGTTGATGACCCATTCGCCGTTTTCCAAAACAGCCTTCGTTTTGGTGCCGCCGGCGTCGGAACCGGCCTCGGCCTCGGTCAGCCCGAAGGCAGCCAACCCGGAACCGTCGGTGAGCTTTGGCAGCCATTCCTGCTTCTGCTCTTCGGTTCCAAAGCGGTAGATGGGCATGGCTCCCAGCGAAACCCCGGCCTCCAGCGTGATGGCCAGGGACTGGTTGTTGCGGGCCAGTTCTTCAATCGCCAGGCACAGGGCGAAGTAGTCGCCGCCCATTCCGCCGTACTTCTCATCAAACGGCAGACCGAACAGACCCATCTGGCCCATTTTTGCGACTAGCTTGTAGGGGAATTCGTGCTTGGCGTCGAGTTCCGCGCTGACCGGTGCGACTTCTTCGTCTGAGAACTTCGCAACCTGCTGACGTAGGGATTCGTATTCTTCCGGCAACTGGCCGGGCATAAATGTGATCATTGTTCTTCCTCTTCAACTACCGTTGCTAAAACTTCGTCTAAGGCCACCTGAGTGCCCGCAGCCGTTGCCAGTTGCACCACCCCTGTGACCGGCGCACGCAGGACGTGCTCCATCTTCATGGCTTCGAGTACCAGCACTGGCTGGCCTTCTTCTACTGGATCACCGTCGGCCACCCGCACGGAGGTCACGGCCCCCGGCATAGGTGCTGTGATCGAGGCGCCTGCACCGGCCGCACCCAGAGTGGTGTCGGCCTGCGGGCGTCCGAACATGAACACGCCACGCGTGCTCGCCACCCACACGTTTGCCGGGGTCACCCACACGAGCGCCCGGTGGTCGGACCCGCAGCAGGTGACGACGACCTCGGCGCCGGTCCCTACTGGACGCACCCGCGCGGGCTCCCCCGCGTACACGGCGTCCACAGGCTCGCCCTGGTAGGTGAGGTCCACGCGTTCGTTGATGGGGGCGGCGTTGCGCCAGCCGGTGACGTTCCAGGCTGAAGGGACCGAGGTGGTTGCGCGCTCCCGCGGTGCGGTAGCTGTGCGCTGCGCGGCGGCTCCCCGCTTCCCTGCCCCGTGGGTGACCGCGACGGCTGCGAGGAGGGCGTCGACGGGTTGTGGGGCGTGGGCCAGGTGGTCTTCCGTGAGGCGGTCGATCAGCCCCGTGTCCAGGTCACCTGCGATGACGTCCTCGCGGGTGATGAGCATGCGCAGGAAGTCGATGTTGGTCACGATTCCTGGCACTGCGGAGTGGGCAAGCACGTCGTCTAACTTGGCGAGCGCTTCTTCACGAGTGGGCGCGGTGGTGATGACCTTGGCGATCATGGGGTCGTAGTCGCTCACGATCGTCTGGCCTGCTTCCAGACCGGCGTCGACGCGGAGACCCGGGTCGTTGTCGTTACCGAACACCACGTCGAGCGCGGTGCCACCGGTGGGGAGGAAGCCGCGGGCGGGGTCTTCGGCGTAGATACGCGCTTCGATGGAGTGCCCGGTGAGGGTGATGTCCTCTTGTTTCAGCGTGAGCTCTTCACCTGCACCGATCCGCAGCTGCCATTCCACGAGGTCGATCCCGGTGACTTGTTCGGTCACGGGGTGTTCGACCTGCAGGCGCGTGTTCATCTCCATGAAGAAGAATTCGTCGGGGTTGTCAGCAGATGCGATGAACTCCACGGTTCCCGCGCCCCGGTACCCAACGGAGCGTGCGGTTTCTACCGCGGCCTGGCCGATCCGGGCGCGGGTTTCTTCATCGAGCAGCGCGCTGGGGGCTTCTTCGATGACCTTCTGGTGGCGGCGCTGGAGTGAACATTCGCGTTCGCCTAGGTGGATGACGTTTCCGTGCTCGTCGGCCAGGACCTGCACCTCAATGTGGCGTGGGGTGGAGATGAGGCGTTCAAGGAACAGGGTGTCGTCACCAAAAGAGCTGGCAGCTTCGCGGCGCGCGGCCTCGAGTGATTCGCGCAGGTCTTCCTGCTTGAACACCGCGTGCATACCTTTTCCACCACCACCGGCAGATGGCTTGATCAGCACCGGCATGCCCACGTCGATTGCCGCCTTTTCCAGCTGGTCGTTACTCAAGCCGGACTCTGCGACACCGGGAACCAGTGGGACACCTCGGGATGCGACGGCCTGTTTGGCCGTGATCTTGTCACCCATGGTGCGGATTGCGCTGGCGGTGGGACCCAGGAACACGATGCCGGCGTCCTCACAGGCGGCGGCGAACTGCGCGTTTTCGCTCAAGAAGCCGTAGCCGGGGTGGATTGCTTGCGCGCCGGTGGTCTGGGCGGCTTCGATGACGCGGTCAATCTTCAGATACGACTCGCTGGCAGCCGCGGGACCCAAGCGCACGGCCTGGTCGGCTTGTTTGACGTGCGGGGCGTGGGCGTCGGCGTCGGAGTACACAGCCACGGTTTGCACGCCCAAGCGCTGGCACGTGCGGATGACGCGGAGCGCGATTTCACCGCGGTTGGCGATAAGAATTTTGGTAAACATGTCGATGTCACATCCTGAAAACGCCGTAGCCAGCAGAGTTAAGCGGACGCTCAAGTGGGGCGTAGCGCGCGGCTTCCAGGGCCAGCGCTAGCACTTGGCGGGTCTGCGATGGTTCGATGATCCCGTCATCCCACAAGCGAGCAGTTGAGTAGTAGGGGTTACCTTGGTCTTCGTACTGTTGGAGCACGGGGGCCTTGAAGGCGTTCTCTTCTTCGACAGGCCAGTCTTCGCCACGGGCTTCCATTTGGTCGCGCTTGACGGTTGCCAGAACGCTGGCCGCCTGCTCACCACCCATGACCGAGATTCGCGTGTTGGGCCACATCCATAGGAACCGAGGTGAGTAGGCGCGGCCGCACATGGAGTAGTTACCGGCACCGTAGGACCCGCCGATGATGACGGTGAACTTGGGCACGCGCGCGGTGGCCACGGCGTTGACCATTTTGGCGCCGTGCTTGGCGATTCCGCCGGCTTCGTAGTCGCGGCCCACCATGAACCCGGTGATGTTTTGGAGGAACACAAGCGGGGTGTCGCGCTGGTCGCACAGTTCGATGAAGTGCGCGCCTTTTTGCGCCGATTCCCCGAACAGCACACCGTTGTTGGCGATGACGCCTACCGGGTGACCGTCGATGCGGGCGAACCCGGTGATGAGGGTATTGCCGTATTCGGCTTTGAATTCGTGGAATTCGGATCCGTCGACGATGCGGGCGATGACCTGGTGAACATCGTACGGGGTTTTGAGGTCCGCGGGTACCACGTGGGTGAGTTCGTCCGAGGTGTATTTGGGTTCTTGAGGTTCGACCCGCTCCCATGCGGGGGCAGGTGCGGCGGGCAGCGTGGCGACGATGTCGCGCATGATTTCGAGTGCGTGGTCGTCGTTGGCTGCGAGGTGGTCGGCAACGCCCGAGGTGCGTGCGTGGAGCGCTCCCCCGCCCAGTTCTTCTGCGGTGACGACTTCACCTGTGGCGGCTTTCACCAAGGGCGGTCCGCCCAAAAAGATGGTTCCTTGTTCGTTGACGATGATGGATTCGTCAGCCATGGCGGGCACGTATGCACCACCGGCGGTACACGATCCCATGACCGCGGCGAGCTGTGGGATCCCAGCTGCCGACATGGTGGCCTGGTTGTAAAAGATGCGGCCAAAGTGTTCACGGTCGGGGAACACGTCGTCTTGATTGGGCAGGTTCGCTCCCCCGGAGTCCACGAGGTAGATACATGGGAGTTTGTTTTCACGTGCGATTTCTTGTGCGCGCAGGTGTTTTTTGACGGTCATGGGGTAGTACGTCCCACCTTTGACCGTGGCGTCGTTGGCCACGATCACGCAGATACGCCCGTTGACCAGTCCCATTCCGGTGATGATGCCGGCACCCGGCGAGTCGTCGTTGTACATGCCATTGGCTGCCAGCGCCGAGAATTCGAGGAAGGGGCTGCCGGGGTCGAGCAGACGTTCCACGCGATCACGTGGGAGAAGCTTGCCGCGATCCAGATGTTTTTGCCTGGACCGTTCCGAACCACCCAACGCGGTCTGGGCGTTGCGAGCGCGCAGTTCGTCAATGAGCTGGCTGTGCGCGTGTGCGAATTCTTCCGCTGTGCTCGGGTCCGGAGGTGTACCAATGGCGCGCATTGTGAACTCCTGTGTTCCTGTGCTGGCTGTGGGGCCAGCAACGTTCAGCATACGATCACTCAGTGAGTGATCACTAACTGAAAGCTATACTAGCTGGCATGGCCACGTCAGACAAGGGAATTTCTCGCCAGCATGCAAAGGCGCAGCGACGCGAAGCGATCATGGAATCAGCGAAGGTGCTGTTCGCCCGGCACGGCTTCTTGGCGGTGAGCATTGACGACATTGGACATGGCGCAGGAGTGTCGGGTCCTGCGGTGTATCGGCACTTTCCGTCCAAGGAAGCGATTCTGTCGGAACTGCTGGTGGGGATCTCGAATTACCTCAAAGCAGGTGGTGGGCACATTGTCGAAAATTGGAAGGCGACTTCATCCAAAGACATCTTGATTAAGCTGATCGACTTCCACCTGACGTTCGCTGTCACGGAGTCGGAGCTCATTCGCATTCACGACCGTGACTTGGGCAGCCTACCCCTTGATGGGCAGAATCGGGTGCGTGCGTTGCAGCGGGCGTATGTCGATCGGTGGGTGAGTGTGCTGACTGCGATGTCCAACCTGACCCGTGATGAAGCTACTGTGCGAGTCCACGCGATTTTTGGGATGCTCAACTCCACACCGTATGTGGTGCGGCGCAAGCCGGAGGAAGTGATTCGGCAGCAGTTGCGCCGGGCGGCGTTGGCCTCACTTGAGATCGACCCGGATACGTGATGCTGGCTGGTTTAGGCGGCGCCCCGAGGTGTGGCGCGCCTTTAGTCGACGATCCTGCGGTTTGCCAGGCGTGGGTCGTCACGGAAGGACACCAACATGAGTGAGGTGTTGACGGCGTCGATCACTTGGCTGGCTGTGCGACCCAGTTGAACTGCCATTCCAGCGAAGAGACCCAGCCCGCGCTTACCCATCACAAGAAGGCGGGCGTTTGCGGAGGCGGCGATGAGCACCTCGGCGGCGGGGCCCTGCGCGTACTCAACGGATACGTCCAACCCTGGCACTTCCGAACGCAACCACGTGAGGTCGAACTCTGTCTGCGCATGGGTGCGTTCGCTGTCACCCAGAGGGTCAACGCCCACGACCACGCGTAGCGGCAGGCCGGCATTGACGGCGAAGTCGGCGGCGTCCAGGGCAGCCACACTGGAGTATTCGGACGTGTCCATCCCCACGACGACCGAGTCGCCGGTGTCGCCCGGCCGGTAGATGAGCACGGGGCACAGGGAGTGGCCGGGGAGACCGCGGCTGGTGCGTCCGATTCGGCCAGCGAATTTCTGGTCTGCGCCGTGGTGGCCAATGACCAGGAGGCCTGCATCGTCGCCCAGAGCGGCGAGTTGTTCTGCTGGGTCGCCTGCGATGACGCGGGTTTTGATGGGCGCCGAGGTGGTTCCGGAGTCCGTGCGCGTGGATTCGAGTTGGGTGCGCAGATCGTCCAGCATGGCTTGACACTTTTGGCGATCTTCTTCGCTGGGTGTTGCCGGCTGCACTGCAGGCAGGGAACCGGTGTATGGGGTCGTTACGTCACCGGGGGCGGGCAACACTGGGCTCGCACCGTCTGGGATCACTGCCACCAGCACGATTTCGCGTGCTTCTGCGAAGTGCGCCAGGGCAAAATGGGCCGCTTCACGTGCGGAATCCGAGTCATCAATACCCACAACAACGCTGGCGCGCGACAGTTTCATGATCCACCTCGAAGTCGAACAACCGGATTATGCCCAGCTTAGCCGAGTGGTGGCGATCACGCTGTGTGGAGAACATGCATGTAGAGGTGAAAGCGTCCGGGGCACTCTATTCAATTTGAATGACGAATCCCCCGACACAAGGTGTCGGGGGATAGAGAAATCAAGACAAAAAGTCTTTTGTTGAGAATCGTCACTTCTTCAAACGATGCTAACCCCTTCACATGTGCGTGTCCAGTTTTCTGCATTTCCGCAAAAACTGGACATGCACACGCCAAGTTTCCCCATTTTTTCGCGACGCAAAGTGCCTCAGATCGCCTTAAAATAGGCGATCTCAGCGGATGCTCAAGTCTATCTGGGATGGGTAGTGACGATTCCCAACCAGCGTGGGTGGCTTGGTTTTCGGCCTACAAGTCTATCTGGGATGGGTAGTGACGATTCCCAACCTATGACACCCTAAAGGCAAATATGCAACAAGTCTATCTGGGATGGGTAGTGACGATTCCCAACCCGTCTGCAGCTTCGATCAGTGCGAGGGCAAGTCTATCTGGGATGGGTAGTGACGATTCCCAACCGGCGCGGGCCAATTGGCATTGGCACTGCAAGTCTATCTGGGATGGGTAGTGACGATTCCCAACTAGTAGCCGTCTGGTGTGATTCGCCAGCCAAGTCTATCTGGGATGGGTAGTGACGATTCCCAACAGGTTGTTGGGGTTGAGTGGGTCGCCTCCAAGTCTATCTGGGATGGGTAGTGACGATTCCCAACTCCTTTGTTTTCATCATTGCGGTAGCGACAAGTCTATCTGGGATGGGTAGTGACGATTCCCAACAGCTGAGACCGGGGGCCAGGACGAGATCCAAGTCTATCTGGGATGGGTAGTGACGATTCCCAACTAGCTCAATACCCCACACGCTGGTAAGCCAAGTCTATCTGGGATGGGTAGTGACGATTCCCAACTCC
>CABTZC010000100.1 GCA_902489185.1 uncultured Brevibacterium sp.
CGACGGTTTGGTGAAGTCGCTTGGGGTTTCCAATTTCCGTGAAAGTGACCTCTACGAACTGGCAAAGAACAGCTCTGTTCGCCCGGTGGTCAACCAAATCGAGCTTCACCCCACGTTCACACAGGTTGAGCTGAGTGCAGACAACGCACGCTACGGCGCGGTGACCCAAGCGTGGTCGCCGCTGGGTCGGGCTCACGACCTTGAGAACCCCACGGTTGCACAGATCGCTGAACGTATCGGTCGCACCCCAGCACAGGTGGTGCTTCGCTGGCACCTGCAGGCTGGCCGGATCGTCTTCCCTAAATCTGCGACGGAAAGCCGCATCCGCGAGAACTTCCAGGTGTTCGACTTCGCACTGTCAGACGGCGACATGGCCGCCATCAACGGGCTCAACGCTGACAACCGAATCGGCCCTCACCCCATGGACTTGGGTGCTGAGTGACCATGTCAGAGGATTCATCCGAAAAGCTTGACGCACACGAAACCGACCCCCACAACCCTCTAGGAATTGCAGCGTTTGTTGCGTCGCTGTCCTGCCTGATTGGGTTCGCTTTCATTGGGCCGATTGCGGGAATCATTATGGGTGGCATGGCGCGCAAACGTTCGCGCCAAGATGGTTTTTCCGATAACAAGTTTGGGCGTTGGGGCGTGGCCTGGGGAATTATTTTCCTTATTGTGAACGTGGTAGTCACAGCGGTGATCGTGGGAATCCTGATCGTGTCGTTTGTGCAAGACCCGTACGGGGCTCCCGGCCCCAGCGCTCCAGACAAGTAACCAGCTTCAGCTCCCGGGCCCAGCTGCCCGCGTTACATGACGGTGGCAGCCACGGTGCCGGCGACCTCGGCGATGGCGTCCGTGTGCGACTCCTCAACTTCACCGGTAAACGTCACGGGCTGCGCAACCAACTTCCACCCCAAACCAGTGGTGATCGCTTCCATGGCGCGTTCAGCACCCGTGGTGTCAAAACCACCGTGGATGAAGTAGCTGAACGGGCGTCCCGAGGTGGGCTCCCGGACATCGTTGTACGTCGTGTCGAAGAAGTGCTTGAGTGCCCCGGAAATGTAGCCGAAGTTCGCGGTGGTGCCCAGAATGTAGGCGTCGGCGGACAGGACGTCCTGCACTGTGGCCTCAAGTGCTGGTTTCTCAACGAGCGTGACGCCGTCGAGTTCGGGTAGCGTGAAGACATCGCGCACCGCTTGAGCGAGCTGCTCCACACGCGGACTGGGCGAATGGTGGACGAACAACACAGTTGGTGTAGTGCTAGGCATAGTGCCACGGTACAACGGACGTGTCAGACGTGCGCACGCGACAGGAGAACACATGGCCCGAATCAAAGACCCGCTAGCCGGGCTCACCAGGCCAAACCCTAGCCACACGGATGAACAGATCGCAGCTGTTTTGCATTCGATGCCAGCAAAAGACTGGGTGGTCCTGACCGGTGCGGGGGTGTCTACGGATTCCGGCCTGCCTGACTATCGTGGCCCCAACTCTCCCCGCCGCACTCCCATGACAATCCAAGCCTTTCGCGCCTCGGCTAGTAACCGCCGCCACTACTGGGCCAGGTCGTTCTTAGGCTGGGACAAGATCCTGAACGCGCGCCCCGGGCCGGCACACCACGAACTCGCGCGCATTGCTCCCGGCGGGATCATCACGCAGAACGTGGACGGCTTACACCAGGCTGCCGGCAGTGAAGGGGTGATTGACCTGCACGGACGTCTGGACCGGGTGATCTGCCTGCGGTGCGAAAACCTGTTCGACCGACAGTGGGTCCAAGACGAACTGCAGGCCCTCAACCCGGACTTCGCGCGCCAGCTGGGCGTAACGGCTGAAATGCTCGAAACGGCACCCGACGGCGACGTGGCCGTCAACGACACACAAGGATTCGTCGTCCTGCCGTGTCCCGTGTGTGGCGGCGATCTCAAACCTGACGTGGTGTTCTTTGGGGATTCTGTTCCTGCGGAACGTAACCGGCAGGCTCACGCTCTGGCCGGCCGAGGTCGCGGCCTGGTTGTACTGGGGAGTTCTCTTGCGGTGTTGTCGGGGCTGCGGTTCGTGAAGAACGCGTTTAAAGAGGGCAAACCCGTTGTGGTTGTCACCGACGGTCCCACGCGTGGCGACGAGCTGGTGACGTATCGGTCAGTTTCGCGGGTGAAGGACTTCCTCCCGCTGTGGTAAGGCTCTAGGCTTGAAGCATGACGAACTTTGCTCGCGCAGAACGCCTGTCAGTCGCCGCTCTACTTCGTGAAATTGGCCCTGATGCCCCCACCCTGTGCGAAGGGTGGACGACCTTGGATCTTGCGGTTCACTTGGTGATCCGCGACCGTTACCCCGGAGCGTTGCCGGCCAACGCCAGCGACAAAGCGGGCAAAGTTGAGTTCTTTGCCAAGCGCACGGCTGCACGCGAAGCAGAGCTGAAGGCCCTCCCGTGGGACAAACTGGTGGGCATGGTTGCCGCCGGGCCGGGCGTGCTTTCGCCTATGGGGTGGACCCCGGTGGATGTGCTGACCAACACCGGTGAGTTTTACGTTCACCACGAGGATATTCGCCGCGCCCGTAAAGGTTGGGAACCACGCAACATTCTTCCCGAACTGGAAGCTCAGCTGTGGAACGTGTGCAAACCGCTGGCGCACTCACCTAGCATGCGCAGCGAGGGCCCGCTGATTGTGCGCGCGCCCGGGCACGGTGAGCTTCACGTGGGAAATACCGAGGAAGGTGCAGCGGTGTTGGAAGGCAAACCGTCGGAACTGGTGATGTACCTGTTCGGACGCAAGGACCATGCGCAGGTTTCGTTGCGCGCATAGGTGCGTGGGCGGGAATTAGTCCGAGGTGCCTGGTGTGTGTGGTTTCCCACTGGTTCCGTTGGTGTTGGGTGGGAAGTCAGCGCGCGGGTCGTTGGGTAGCAGGTGTTCAGAACCTTCCTGTTGTCGGCGCATCTCCTCTTCGCGCTTGACCATTTTTGCGCCGATGTAGGAGTCTGGTCGGTTCATGGTGCGGTGAATGAGGTACCAGCCGCCAAAAAATGCCACCGCGAAGCAGGCGGCCACAATGACGACTGCAAGCATTTGGGGCTCGTCCACGGTCTCTCCTTGGGTGCACGTTCTTTCAGGCTGTGTGCCCGAGGTGGTTCGCTGATGGACATCATACGCTCCCTTTTTGCAAGGCGAGAGGGAAGAAGGCCTGCACTGTGTCAGTGGGTGGCATTAGGGTAGTACATGTGTCTACCGCTCTTTACCGTCGCTACAGGCCCGATACGTTCGATGACGTTATCGGCCAAGACCATGTCACCGGTCCGCTGAAGGCTGCCCTCGACAATGGGAGGGTCAATCACGCGTACCTCTTTTCCGGTCCGCGCGGGTGCGGAAAGACCACCTCGGCCAGAATTCTCGCCAGGTGCCTCAACTGTGAACAGGGGCCCACTTCCACCCCGTGCGGGCAGTGTGCGTCGTGTCGCGACCTGGCCACGGGTGGGCCGGGATCGTTGGATGTGGTGGAGATTGACGCGGCCAGTCACAACGGTGTGGACGATGCGCGTGATCTGCGTGAACGAGCGGTGTATGCGCCTGCACGTGACCGGTTCAAAGTGTTCATTTTGGACGAAGCTCACATGGTCACGCCACAGGGGTTTAACGCGCTTCTAAAGCTGGTGGAGGAACCGCCTCCGCACGTGAAGTTTGTCTTTGCAACGACTGAGCCGGAGAAGGTCATTGGAACCATCCGTTCGCGTACCCACCATTACCCGTTCCGGTTGGTGCCACCGGACATTCTCACGTCATATCTGACGGAACTGTGCCAACGCGAAAACGTAGCGGTGGGCAAAGGTGTCTTGCCGTTGGTTGTGCGTGCAGGTGGGGGATCGGTCCGTGACACGCTGTCTGTTTTGGACCAGCTCATGGCAGGTGCGGGGCCCGACGGTTTGGATTACACAACGGCCGTGGCGCTGCTGGGGTACACGCCGGAGTCTCTGCTGGGCGACATTGTCGACGCATTCAGCGCAGGTGACGGGGCAGCCGTGTTCCGCGTTGTCGACCGTGTGATCGAGTCGGGGCAGGACCCTCGCCGTTTCGTCGAAGACTTGCTCGAACGATTTAGGGACCTCATTGTCGTAGGCACGGCACCTAACCAAGCTCGCGCGTTCTTGCCGGAAGCCCCGGACGACCTTCTTGAAAGGCTCATTTCGCAGTCGCAACAGTACGGCGCTGCTGAACTGTCTCGGGCCGCGGACGTTCTGAACGAAGGTCTGAGTGAAATGTCCGGTGCCACCTCCCCGCGTTTGCAACTGGAACTCATGTGCGCGCGGGTGCTGCTGCCGTCGGTGGAGTCAACCAGGCGGGCAGTTGTGTCCCGTGTAGAGCGTTTGGAACGTCGGGTGGGCATGTCTCCTACCGGTCGCGCAAGCAATGTGCCATCGGAGATTCCAGCGCAGGCTGCGGGTAGTCAGACGCCCGAGGCCGTGAAGACTCCCGCGGCTACTCCGTCTCCCGCGGCTACTCCGTCTCCCGCGGCTCCTCAGGCAGAAGAGCGGGACGATGCGCAGCAGCGGATTCAGCGGGATGAGCAGGGGAGTGCTCAGAAGCAGCTAGCCGACCTCGACTCGATTGCGGACTTCGCATTTGCTGCTGAAGAACTCGCTACAGCCGATCAACCGGCAGAGCCTCAGCGTCAAAGCGAACCGCGGAGGCAGCCGGAACAACAGCAGAAGCCGGAGCCGCAGCGGCGGGAAGAACCACCTCGGCGGGAAGAACCGCCGGTACAGCGGCAGCCTGAACCTCCTCGGCAGGAAGAACCGCCGGCGCAGCGGCAGCCAGAAACACAGAGGCAGCCGGAACCAACGGCGAATGCTGGCAACAACGAAATCGATGCGATCCGCAGAAGCTGGCCGCACATCCTCGATGCGCTCACTGGAAAGAGCCGGTTGGTGCGCGCGATTCTGTCGGGGAACGCGGTGCCGCAGGCGTTCCGGGATGGCGCGCTCGTGCTGGGATTCAACAACCAGTGGTCGGTGGCGAGCTTCGATCGTCCTGGAAACAGCGACAAACTCGCACAAGCGATCAACGAGGTGCTGGGAATTCGGGCCAACGTGGTGATCGGTGACGTGGGCGTCGACACGGACGTTCGCGTGCACCAGTCTGAACCCGCGCAAGGCCAGCCGAGGTCTGGACCACAGAGGCCAGGGCAACCGAAGCACCAACGCCCTACACAAGAAGAAGTCGACGCGGTGGTGGGGCCCCGAGCCGTTGACCAAGCTCCGGTAGACCGCGAAAAATACTGGAACCTAGACGCTGAATCACCCGTCAACCGCAACCGGGAATCCTCCGACTCGCCGGAGGGTGACCATACGGGCGACACAGCTGACAGCCAACCAGCACATGTAGAACCAGAACACGTGGCAGTCCCAGACGCGGACCGCTCACACAGGGGTTACGCTGAAACTGACACCTCGGCGGGTCAAGGCGCGGTTGAAGTGCCACAGGTCGTAGTCCCACCTCCGGTAGACGAACCTGAGGAACTCGAAGACTATCTAGGCGCCTACGCCGACCCCAACCTGGGCTACGACGAACCTGGGCGCGCTGCCACAACTGAACCCAAGCGAGAATCCAGCAACGAACCATGGATCAGCGAACTACGAGGACGGGTCTCCGGTTCCAGTCCGGAACACGCCACCTCGGAAACGAACTCCGCTACAGCCTCGGCGGCGGGACCGGTCACCACCTCGGGACTAGAGGGCTCAGAACACACTGGCACGCAAGCAGTAGCTACACCGGCACCCCAAGGCCACACGGATGAAGGACCGGACGGCACTAACTACGACGACTACGACACCGAAACCGATCCAGAAATCACAGAGGCCCGCGATATCGGGGTGCCCGTATTCTTAAGAGTGATCGGCGGCGAGATCTTGGAGGAAGTTGACGAATGAGTGCCATCTACGACGGTGCCCTCGCCGACCTCGTCGACGAACTGGGGAAACTGCCAGGAATCGGGCCAAAATCCGCGCAACGCCTGGCATTCCATATTCTGCAATCACCCGCGCCACAAGTTGAAAAGCTGGCAAGCGCACTCACCGAAGTCAAACGGCGCGTCAACTTCTGCGAAATCTGCGGAAACGTCGCGGAAGGCGAAAAATGCGCAATCTGCCAAGACACACGCCGTGACCAGAGCGTGATCTGCGTAGTAGAAGAAGCAAAAGACGTCGTCGCCATTGAACGCACACGCGAATACCGGGGGCTCTACCACGTGCTGGGCGGGGCAATCGACCCTATGGCAGGAATCGGACCAGACCAGTTACGCATCAAACAGCTCCTCACCCGCCTCCAATCCGGCGACGTGCGCGAATGCGTGATCGCAACCGACCCCAACCTCGAAGGCGAAGCAACCGCAACATACGTGATCCGGCTGCTCTCCACCGTGGGTGTCAACGTTTCTAAGCTAGCTAGCGGATTGCCCGTAGGCGGCGACCTCGAATACGCCGACGAAGTGACTTTGGGTCGCGCCTTCCAAGGACGTACGCAAGTACACACAAGCGAATAACCCGTCGGTCACCTCGGGCCACGTAACAAATCTCACGTGTGACATGTCCGCCCCCGGCATGAACGCGTTCCTCTACAATGGAGCCATTGCGCAAGCGCCGTCCAATTACACAGAAAGAACAAGTGTGAGCTTAGTTGTTCAGAAGTTCGGTGGGTCATCGGTTGCCGACGCCGAATCAGTCAAGCGAGTAGCTCGCAGGATCGTCGAATACCGCAAAGCTGGTCACGACGTTGTCGTAGTCGTGTCAGCGATGGGTGACTTCACCGACGACCTCATCGACCTGGCAAACCAGATTTCGCCACTGCCACCGGCCCGCGAACTCGACATGCTGCTCACTGCGGGCGAACGCATCTCCATGGCCGTACTCGCGATGGCGATTGCCAACTTGGGCTTCGAAGCACAGTCCTTCACCGGGTCCCAAGCCGGAATGATCACCGACGAATCCTATGGGCGTGCCCGCATCGTCAACGTCACGCCCATGCGCGTCAAACAGGCACTCGAAAACGGCAACATCGCGATTGTTGCCGGGTTCCAAGGTGTCTCGCACACCACCAAGAACATCACCACCCTGGGCCGAGGTGGTTCGGACACTACAGCTGTGGCGCTCGCCGCATCGCTCGACGCGGATGTCTGCGAAATCTACACCGACGTCGACGGGGTGTTCACCGCTGATCCCCGGATCGTGTCATCTGCCCGCCGAATCAACCACTTGAGCTATGAAGAAATGCTCGAAATGGCGGCGTCGGGTGCGAAGATTCTGCACCTTC
>CABTZC010000101.1 GCA_902489185.1 uncultured Brevibacterium sp.
ACTCCGGAAGACTTCAGCTCCTTCCGGTCCATCATGTCTGGAGGAGCGCCGTTGCCTGAGGGTCTTGTCAAGAAGTTCGAAGAACGTGCGGGCGTCTACGTGGGCCAAGGATACGGGCTGACGGAAACCAGCGCCCAGTGCATCACCGTGCCGCACTGGCTCCGCGCGCCCGTGGATCCGGAGTCAGGCAATTTGTCGTGTGGCCTCCCCGTAGTGAACGCGCACGTGCGCATTGCCCGTGAGGACGGCTCCGACTGTGACCCAGGCGAAGTGGGCGAAGTCTATGTCAGCGGACCCATGGTGGCGCACTGCTATCTGAACAACCCAACGGCCACAGAAACCGACATCCCGAACGGCGAACTGCACACCGGCGACGTGGGTTTCATGGACAAAGACGGATGGGTGTACATCGTTGACCGTAAGAAGGACATGATCAACGCATCAGGCTTCAAGGTGTGGCCGCGCGAGGTCGAAGATGTCCTCTACCTACACCCGGCCGTATCGGAAGCCGCCGTTGTGGGTGTCCCGGACGACTACCGCGGTGAAAACGTGGTCGCGTTCGTGACACTTCGGGCCGGTGAGGACGTCACTGAAGACCAGATCATCGAGCACTGTCGTAAACATTTGGCGGCCTACAAGGCACCACGCCAAGTGAACTTCATTGAAGCACTGCCCAAGACCGCCTCGGGCAAAATCCTGCGCCGCGAAATGCGCGCGGTCGCCGCGGAACACTAACTCACGCGCACGGGCCGGCCCACTACAATGGGGGCCCGTGCGTGCTGTTGATCGTGACATTCTTCGTTTAGCGCTCCCGGCCTTAGGGGCGCTGGCTGCCGAACCTATTTTCCTTCTTGCCGACACCGCGATGGTGGGGCACCTGGGGAAGGACGCGCTGGCGTCTCTTGCGCTGGCCGGTGTGGTGGTGCAGACGGTCTTAGGCCTGATGATTTTCCTTGCGTATGCGACCACCCCCCGCGTCGCCAGGTTTGTGGGGGCAGGGGATTTGAAACGCGCCGTGAGCGCCGGGTTTGACGGTATGTGGTTGGCCCTGGTGGTGTCCGTGGTTCTGGTGGCTGCCGGTCTGCCCGTGTTGGGTCCGGTTTTGCGCATGTTTGATCCCTCGCCCGAGGTGTTCTCAGGCGCCCTTGCGTATGTCACCGTGTCATGGTGGGGACTGCCGTTTATGCTGATCGTGATCGCTGCGACGGGACTGTTGCGCGGTATGCAAGACACCGTAACTCCACTTGTGGTGGCCGCAGGTGGGTTCGGTCTCAACATTGGGCTCAACGCTGTGTTTATCTACGGACTGGGCTTAGGGGTTGCTGGTTCGGCGTGGGGGAGCTTGCTGTCTCATGCCGCCATGTGTGCCGTGTACCTGGTCTTTGCCTGGCGGGCCGCCCGGCGCCACGACGCCTCCTTGGCACCCGACTGGTCGGGAGTGTTGTCAGCTGCTGCCACCTCGGGCTGGCTTCTCATCAGATCCGCGAGTCTGCGCGCGGCTCTCATTGTACTGGTGTCTGTGGCCAGCGTGATGGGTACCGTGAGTCTGGCGGCCGTGCAGATTGCCCAGACTCTGTTCAACTCGCTTGCACTGGTGCTGGATTCGCTGGCGATCGCCGGGCAGGCCATGATCGGGCTGTACGTGGGTAAGGACGACACTCAGAAGGTCCACACCGTCAAGACCCGCCTGATTGTGTGGGGCGTGGGATTCGGAATCGTCGTGGGTGTTGTGTTGGCAACGCTGAGCCCGTTCGTGGGGAGGGTGTTTACGTCCAGTCCCGAGGTTGTTTCCACGCTTACTGGGTTGGTGCTGATCCTGGCTGTGAGTATGCCTCTAGCTGGGTACGTGTTTACACTCGACGGGATTCTTTTGGGAGCTTCGGACGCCCGGTATCTGGCGATTGCACAGTTTGGTGCTGCCGCCGGTTTCGCGTTGCTGGTGTGGGTGGCGATGGGCATGAGTTTCACAATCAGTGCGCTATGGGCGTGCTTCTGTTTTGGGTTCATGGCTTTCCGCGCCGTGGGCTTGGGGGCACGGATGCGGGGCGACGGATGGATTCGGCGTGCGCGCGCCGTTGCGGTACTCGACGCGAAGCAGAAAGAACATTAGCCTGGTGCCATGAACTTTAGTGGTGCGACAGAGTCGTCGACAACGCAACTTTTAGAACCGTTTCTCCTGCAGTGCATTAACTGGTCTGGAACTTCTACCAGTTTTGACGAACTCGACCCGCACGTGCGTGCCTACGTGGAGGACTGGGGCAAAGAAGGCGACCACGCGCTAATTGCGTGGGAAGACGACAAGGCCGTGGGGGCTGCATGGGTGCGTTATCTACCCAATGGATATGGGTATATCGCCGACGACGTTCCCGAACTCGCCGTTGCAGTGATCCCGGAGTTTCAGGGCCGAGGAATTGCGACCAAGCTCATTTCTAAACTCCACTCCAAACTGTATGACGAAGGAATCGAGTCCGTGTCACTGTCGGTCAACCACGCCAACCCGGCGGCCGCGTTGTTTGCCCAACTGGGTTACATTACTGCCGGTGCCAACGGTGACTCGAGCTTAATGATCGCGTCGATCTAGAACAGTGTTTAGAACAGTCCGCCAGGGAAGGACGGGAGTGACTGCTCATAGAGCCACGGCGTGAGCACATCGCTAGTGCCGTTGCCACACACCTGGTTAGTGAGTGTGAGGAAGTCGGTTGTCGTGGCGTTGGCGTGTTTATACGTCTGTGTCCACGCGCGCAGAAGGGTGAAGAACTTCTCATCGCCCACGTGATGACGCAGGGCATGAACTGTCAGTGCGCCCTTCTTATAGACCCGGTCGTCAAACATGTCTTGTGCACCGGGGTTGGTGAGAATAATCCCAGGCTTGAGTTTGAGCAAGCCCCAGTGGCGCTTGGCATGACTCGACGCCGCCTGGTGGCCCTTGGATTCGGCCCACAGCCATTCGGCGTAACACGCGAAACCTTCATTGAGCCAGATGTCTGACCATGTGGTGAGGGTGACAGAGTTTCCGAACCACTGGTGGGAAAGCTCGTGTGCCACTAAACGTTCAGCTTCCCAGGATCGTCCAACATGATGGGGGCCCAGAATGGAAAGCGGTTGGCTCTCAAGCGGGATCTCTAAGTGTTCGTTAGTGACAACCACGCCGTAACGGTCAAACGGGTAGGGGCCAAAAAGGTCCTCAAACACGTTCATCATCTGATGCTGAAGGCTCAAGTAATTCTGCGCTTTAGCCCAGTTGTGTTCAGCCGTTGCAAGCGCCAGAGGAATACGGGAAGGTGTGTGCTGGCCAGGCTCCAGTGGCCCCATCTTGTATGGACCGATCTGGACGGTGGCCAAGTACGTGGCCATGGGAACGTTACACTCCCATACCCATTCGGTGCGGGATGCCTTGCGTCGGGTAGACGTGAGAGTTCCGTTTGCAATCGAGACGTAGTCGGAGTCCGACAGTATCGTGATGGTGTATGTGGATTTGTTCCGCGGGTGGTCGTTGCACGGGAACCATGTGGATGCGCCGTTGGGTTGGCCGGCAACCAGGACGCCCTCTTCGAGTTCTTCCCAGCCCACATCGCCCCATGTGCCCATGGCAGGGGCGGGGTTTCCGTTGTAGCGAATCTCGGCTCGGACAGGTTTCCCTGGTGTGAGAGTTGAACGTACCGTGACTTGACCTGGAGACTGTTTGAACCTGGTGGTCTTGCCGTTGACATACACCTTGGTGACGGTAAGCCCAGACAAGTCGAGTTTAAAAGAACTGACCGCTTCAAGAGGTTCGATTTCCAGTGTGGCAATTCCGTTTAAACGGTTTGGGGCAGTGTGGTAGTCCAACCGCAGGTCGTAGTGTGCAACTTTGTAGGAAGTGCTCCCACTCTGCGGTAGATATGGGTCGGTCACGAATATCCTTTACTCTTGGTCAACAGGCGCATCGACCCAGGGAACAACTGGGTTGCCTGTAAAGTACGCGTTCGCGGGAACAAATTCTCCACGCATAACAAGCGACGTGGGTCCCACGGTAGACGACCTGCCCAGTGTGGCGGCCGGCAAGATAACGCTGTTTGGCCCAAGGGTAGCACCGTCTTCCAAGGTCACCGCGTCAAGGGACATGACACGGTCGTGGAAAAGGTGCGTTTGGACCACGCATCCACGGTTCACCGTGGAGTTGTTCTCCAAGACCACCAGATCTGCTTCTGGTAGCCAGTACGTTTCACACCACACGCCGTGGCCAATTGTGGCCCCAAGCGCACGTAAGTACCACACCAGAGCCGGTGTTCCCACAGCCTTTCGGGTAAACCACGGGGCGGCAATGAGCTCAACAAAGCAGTCAGCGACTTCGTTACGCCAGATAAACGACGACCAGAGCGGGTGTTCACCTGCAGGGATACGACCCACAAACAGCCACTTGGTCACTACGGCGACACCGGCGGCAACAGCGCCAGCGCACATCATGACCAGTCCAGACAACAGAATGGCCCACACAGCTGACTCAGTTGCTTGCATGATCCACATGAGCGTGAGGATCACGCCAGCGACCATGAGACCAGCGACCCCCACGGACAACAGACGCAGAGTCTCCCACGCTCCACGCGCCACCTTGAGTTTCTTGGGAGGTGCGTATGTGAGAGATTCGTCGGCTGCCACCTCGGCGCGCCTGAGCTCAACAGGAGGTGAGCCGATCCATGAACTTCCCTTTTTCGACTTAGGAGGGGCTGCGGAGAGCACCGCAACCAGGGCGTTCTTCGGAACCCTGCGCCCAGCTGCCGCAATTCCAGAATTACCCAGGAACGCGCGCTTGCCCACCTTGGCGTGCCCAATGCGCATCCACCCGTTACCTAGTTCATAGCTGGCAACCATGGTGTCATCGGCAAGAAACGCGCCTGAAGCGATGCGCGTCATCTTGGGAACCAACAGAACTGTCGAAGCTTCGACACCTGACCCCACCTTGGTTCCCAAAAGACGCAACCAGACCGGCGTGATGAGGCCGGCGTAGATGGGGAACAGCAGGTCCCGGGCCATGTCCATGATGCGTTCGGTAGCCCAGACCCTAAAGCCCATGAGCGAACGCACCGGATACGTGCCTTCGCGCAAACCAATCGACAGCGTGCGCACTGCAATAAGAACAAACAGCGCAGTGAAACCAAACCAGATGAGCGCCAAAACCGGTGACCACGCAAGAAGAATCAGCGGCTGAGTGACAACGTCAACACCGTAGATCCACAGCATGAGCGCAAGGGGTGGAACCGCCGCCAGATAAGGAATCGAGGCGTGAAGCATAGAACCGACCGCGTACAACAAAAATGGCAAGTGGGCACGCTTCTTGGGCGGAGCCGGCCAGCGGTGGCGCTTCTTCGATGTGCGCTGGGCAGGGGAACCGGAGTACACCTGCTTCTTGCGCACTTTACCCGTCACCGCCGAGCCTGGAGCGACACGGGCTTCCGCACCCACGCGCGTGCCTGGCATGAGAGTTGAACGAGACCCAACAACGGCGTATTTGCCCACGTGGATGGGGCCAACCCGCAACAGATCTCCATCGACCCACCAGCCCTTGAGATCCACCTCGGGCTCTATTGCAGCGCCGTCTTCCAAAGTGAGCATTCCCGTCACCGGTGGGATGGAGTGGAGGTCGATATCGCGGCCCAGCTTGTTACCCAGCAGGCGCGCGTACCACGTGACCCACGGGGCGGAACCAACCGAGACGGCAGATGCGTTATCGGCGATATGTTCGGCTAACCACAGGCGCAAGTGAACCCACCCAGAGCGCGGGTACACTCCGGGTTTGAGGTTACCCAAGAGCAGGCGTGCGCAGCCGGCAGAGACCAACATGCGCCCCCATGAGGTGACGAAGACCAGGTAGAGAACACCGATCAGCCACCATGACGTGGTCATAACAGGTGCGCCCATGAGCGCGAACACGTTCATCGCGGCCAACGTCATGACGATCCAGTGCATCGCCGCCAAAATGTGGACGGGAATGCCCAGGAGCGTCTGCATCCACTGCATAAAGTGGCTGGTACGTTTCACGGTGCGTTCAGACCGCTGGGTGGTGGGTTCGGTACCCGTACACATTTCAGCGAGCGCGCCAAACCGTGGGTGCGCGTAAATGTCACCTACGGTGATGGTCGAGAAGTTGGTGCGCAAGCGGCTCACCAGTTGAGCCGCTGCCAAGGACCCGCCACCGGCGTTAAAGAAGTCCGTGTTCATGCCGGGTGCTGCGCCCAGGGTGGCTTCCCACTGTTCGGCGATCCAGGCGTATTCGGCGGGGACGTCACCGGTGTCCTCGGAGGTGTCCATGCCTGGAAGCGGCCAGGGGAGTGCGTTGCGGTCAACCTTGCCCGAGGTCTTGGTTGGCAGATCGTCCACGATGGCTAGGCGCGGTACGAGGGCAGGAGGTAACACGTCACGGAGTTGCTGGGACCAGGTTTCGAGTTGTTGCACGTCACCAGAGACACCGGGCGAAGGGGCTAAGTAGCCGATCAATAGCTGCACCCCACCCGAGGTGGTTTTTACCGCGGCCGCGCCACCGTGGACGCCGGGTAGCGATTGGAGGGCAGCGTCGACTTCACCCATTTCAATTCGGCGGCCGCCCAGTTTGATTTGTTCGTCGGCTCGGCCCACGAAAATCAGGCCGGCAGGGTCGTTGATGACCAAGTCACCGGAACGGTACGCGCGCTCCCAGCCGAGCGTTTCCATAGGAGCGTACTTTTCGGCGTCTTTTTCTGGGTCCAGATAACGCGCGAGCCCCACTCCACCGATGATGAGTTCGCCCGTTTCGCCTTCGGCAACCGGGATACCGGTTTCTGGGCTGACGACAGCTAAGTCCCAACCGGCCAAAGGAAGTCCAATACGCACCGGTTCCTCGCCCAGCGGGGCAGCGCACGCAACCACGGTGGCCTCGGTAGGCCCGTACGTGTTCCACACTTCGCGGTCACCGTCAGACAAACGCTGAGCCAGTTCAAGCGGGCAGGCTTCGCCACCAAAAATGAGGAGGCGCACATTGTCCAAGGTTTCCGGTGGCCACAGGGCTGCCAACGTGGGGACCGTGGAGACGACCGAGATGCGGCGGCTGGCTAGCCACGGGCCTAAATCCATTCCGGATTTCACCAATGCGCGGGGAGCCGGCACCAGGCAGGCTCCGTGACCCCACGCGAGCCACATTTCTTCACAGCTCGCGTCGAATGCCACCGACAAGCCGGCCAACACTCGGTCGGATGGACCTAGTGGCTCGTCTTGGCAGAA
>CABTZC010000102.1 GCA_902489185.1 uncultured Brevibacterium sp.
ATTCATAATAAGAGGAAAACCTCATACCCCGCAAGTTCCCCACTGACAACTCAACACGCCACGCGCAGGGTTTTCCGGCGACACACTCGTGTTACCAACTGGTAGTTGCTCATTGCTACAGGGCGTGCGAAGGTTAAAAGCATGCACAACGGTGACGGCTCACGGCCTCGGATCCGTCCAGCGGTCAGTAATCGGTTCGACAACTCCTCGTATTACGAATACATCGAACGGCAGACGGCACACTCGGATCCACAGGCGCAACCTGCTCAGCACACGCAGGTCAGACAGCAGTCCCAGAACTCACAACAGCAACCACCTCGGAAATCTGCGTCAATGATGTGGCTTACCGGCATCGCCGTATTTGCGATCGTGGCTCTTGCTGTCACAGTGGGTTTCGTGCTCCTGGGACCTAATACAGGCGTGGAGCCCACCGCACCTCGGCCTGCTTCTACAACAGAGCAAACTGACACAACGGGCTCGGGCAAAGAAAACGAGTCCCCCAACGAACAAGCGAAGAACGAACTCGAATCGGCTGTTGCAGACAGTGAATCTGAGCTCAGCAAGCTGGAAGAGAAGTGGGTAGTGCAGTTATCTGCCAAACGGCCCGGCGAAGACTCCGGTGATGGGGAATGGGATTACGCCAAAATCTTGCAAGAGTACCGCGACAACGAAAAGAAGTACGGCAAAGTCGCCATGCTCAAGAGTGAAAAATGGTCGTCGTTCCGTGTTAAAGATTTCTGGGTGACGGTCATTCCCACCGGATATGACTCTCCCGAACCAGCCTTGAAGAAGTGTGAAGAGTTCAAGCTCGACCGCGATCACTGTTTCGCTAAGCGGTTAAGCCACACAATGGGCCCAGACGGCTCAACTAAACTGCGCGATTAAGCCCAGATACGCATGTGTGGGCCACGGGAAACCATTCCCGTGGCCCACACATGTTGTTAAATGAGCCGCCCTAGCAAAAGCGAGCTCGATACGGTCTTACACCAACAAAAGTGTGGGGTCTTCCATGACGCGGGCTACGTCGGCCAAGAACTTCGAAATCACTTCGCCGTCGACAACTCGGTGGTCAGCGGATACACCCAGAGTGGTGATCTCGCGTGGCACGATGTCGTCTCCCACAACCCACGGGCGCTTGCGAATCTGACCAAATGCCAGGATTGCCGCTTCGCCCGGGTTGATGATGGGGGTTCCTGTATCGATTCCGAAGACCCCAATGTTGGTAATCGAAATGGTTCCACCTGCCTGAGCTGCAGGCGTGGTTTTCCCGGCACGCGCGGTGCGGGTGAGGTCGCCCAGTTCGGTTGCAAGTTGGCTCAAGCCCATTGCGTGCGCGTTTTTGATGTTCGGCACGATGAGTCCGCGTGGTGTGGCCGCCGCGATGCCCAGGTTCACGTACTTCTTGACCACGATCGAGTCGCCGTCAAGAGCCGAGTTGATCCGCGGATTCCGCGCAACTGCCCAGCATACGGCTTTGGACAGAATGAGCAGTGGCGAGACCTTGACACCTTCACCTAGGGTTTCGTTGGCCTTGAACTTCCTCACCAGGTTCATGGTTTCGGTGACGTCCACGTCAACAAATTCGGTCACGTGCGGAGCGGTGAACGCGGAATCGACCATGGCCTGGGCCATGAATTTGACGACTCCCTTGAACGGGATGCGCTCTTCTGTGCCGTCCAATGCGCCACTTCCAACCGGGGCAGTTGCGTGGGATGAGCTTTCCGTGGTTCCCTGCGCCGAGGTGGTTCCGTGGTTGAGGACGTCATCGCGCGTGATCTGTCCGTTGGGTCCGGTTGGGGTGACCTCTCCCAGGTCGATCCCTCGGTCTTTTGCCAGTTTGCGAACAGGCGGTTTGGCAAGTGGCTTGGATGGTGTTGACGTGCGGGGCTCCGTGGGCGCGCTTGGGGCAGCTGCGGGTGCCTCCTGTGCTGGCGCCGGGGTTGGTTCTGCCTTTGCCGAGGTGGCCGCAGCTGGCGTTGCACCCCCCTTTCGTGGGCGCCGCTTTGTGGAGCTGGCTTTGGTTCCGTACCCCACCAAGTTGGGGCCACTTTCCTCACCGGCAGGAGTCTCGGTTTGCTCGGCACCTTGGGCAGTGGTTGGGGTTGCCGCTCCCTGGGCGCCACCGAACCGGATGATGGGCGTACCCACTTCTACGGTTTCGCCTTCTTCCACAAGGATGGCGTCGATGGTGCCGGCCTGTGGGCTGGGGAGTTCGACGAGCGATTTGGCAGTTTCGATTTCGACCAGGATTTGGTTGACGGTCACGGTGTCGCCGGGGGCTACTTTCCACGAAACGATGTCAGCTTCAGTGAGCCCTTCTCCGACGTCGGGAAGGTTAAATTCGTTAGACATGTAGTCCTCTCAGTAGGCGAGGGCGCGGTCCACGCCATCCAGAATGCGGTCGAGGTCAGGGAGGTAGTGCTCTTCAAGTTTGGAGCCAGGGTATGGGGTGTGGAATCCGCCCACGCGAATGACGGGTGCTTCCAGGTTGTAGAAGCATCGTTCGGTGATGCGGGCGGCGATTTCTGACCCCAGCCCTAAGAACACGGGGGCTTCGTGCGTGACCACCAGGCGTCCGGTGCGTTTAACGGACTCTTCGATCACTGAGAAGTCGATGGGGTTAAGGCCACGGAGGTCGATGACTTCGACTGACTTGCCTTCTTCTTCCGCTGCTGCAGCCGCGTCCAAAGCGGTAGGGACCAGTGGACCGTAGGTGACCAGCGTGAGGTCACTTCCCGGGCGCACAATCTGTGCACTGTATGGGTCAAGACCTCGGTTTGCTTCGTCTACATCGCCACGCAACCAGTAACGGCGCTTGGGTTCGAAGTACATGACAGGGTCGGGGCTGTGGATCGCTTCTTGGATCATCCAGAAAGCGTCATGCGCGTTGGACGGGCTCATGATTTTGAGTCCAGCGTGGTGCGCGAAGACTGCTTCTGGGCTTTCCGAGTGGTGTTCAGGTGACCCGATTCCACCGCCGTACGGTACACGAATGACGACAGGAAGGTTTTCTGCGCCACGAGTACGCGCGTGCATTTTTGCCAGCTGGGTGACGATCTGGTCGTACGCAGGGAAGATGAACGCGTCGAACTGGATTTCGACTACCGGGCGGAAGCCTCGCTTCGCCATCCCGATTGCCGATCCCACGATTCCAGACTCTGCTAGTGGGGCGTCAATGACGCGGTGCTCACCGAAGTCTTTTTGTAGCCCTTCGGTCACACGGAAAACTCCTCCGAGTTTTCCGATGTCTTCACCGATCAACACAACCTTAGGGTCGTCTTCCATGGCCTTACGCAGACCGGCGGTAATGCCTTTCGAAAGGGGCATTGTTGTCATTGTTAGTTGTCCCCTTCTACGTCTTCAAACGAGGCCAGGTATTCCTTGTATTCGCGGTGCTCTTCTTCGATCATCGGGTGTGGTTCCACGAAAACCGAGTCGAAGATTTCGTCGACCGGTGGCGGCTCCATGTTGACGCACGCGGTTCGGATGCGTTCTGCCAAGGCGTCGGCTTCGTCGTCGATTGCAGTGAAGAATGCCGCGTCCACGTCGTTGGTGTTTTCGAGGTACTTACGCACACGCAGGATTGGATCCTTGGGCTTCCATGCGTCGACTTCGGCGGAGTCGCGGTACTTGGTTGGGTCGTCGGCGGTGGTGTGTGCGCCCATGCGGTACGTGTATGCCTCGATGAGCATGGGGCCCTGTCCGGAACGGATACGGTCGGCGTATGCGCGACACACGGAGTACACGGCCAAAATGTCGTTTCCGTCCACGCGCACACCTGGTACACCGAATCCCTGGCCACGGGTGTAAAGAGGAACCGAGGTCTGGACCGTGTTGGGTTCGGAAATGGCCCACTGGTTGTTCTGGACATAGAAGAGGACCGGCGAACGGAAAGCACCCGCGAAGGTCAGTGCTTCAGAGACGTCACCCTGGCTGGTGGCACCGTCACCACAGCAAGCCACGGCAATGGTGTCGCGTTCCATGTCACCGGTTCCAACTGCACCGTCCATTTGCACGCCCATGGCGTAACCGGTTGCGTGCATGACCTGTGAACCGATCACGATGGTGTACACGTTGAAGTTGTTGTCCTTGGGGTCCCAGCCGGAGTGGTTCTGTCCGCGGAAGATTCCCAAAAGCGTTTCCGGTGCGACACCTCGGCACCATGCAACACCGTGTTCGCGGTAGGTGGGGAAAACATAGTCTTGTGGGCGCAATGCGCGTCCCAGTCCGATCTGCGCGGCCTCCTGCCCCAACAGTGGCGCCCACAAGCCCAGCTGGCCTTGGCGCTGGAGGGCATTGCCTTCAGCATCTACGCGACGAATCAGCACCATGTCGCGGTAGAAACCCTTGAGGTCGTCAACAGTAAGTTCGTGAGCGTATGCGTCGAAATCGCTGTTTGGTACGCGAGTTCCGTCGGGCGTCAACATCTGGACTACATCGTCCACACCCATGGTTGGATTAGACGTCGATGTCATGCCTTCTCCTTAGCGTCAGGGCTGGGTCTTGGGTTAAGTCAGCCAAACGAGGTGGACTATGCGGCTTGTGGCGCGCAAGTCCAAGGTGAGCTATTTCATAAGGTGATACATAATCTAACGGAAACTTGTGCTTCACACCACTCTACGGACGGGTTCCCTCATATTGGTGTGACTCTGTTACAGTTCCCGCGAAAAATTCCCCTCGCTTGCGTTTGAACGCCTGCACGTCCGGGTCATTTTCGATCCCTGAAATAGCGTCCGTGTAAACGTCACCACTGTGTGCGTCTTGGGCTTGCTGGCCGGTCCCGAGGTGGGGCGAAGTGGTCACGGTCGTCCAGTTGTGGCGGTCAGGGTTCTTCCGTCCATCAAGTTGCGGAACGAGGTCGTGGTCATGTTCGATCGACAGCACTTCCACACTGTCGGGAACATGGTAATCGGAAACGGGGGACCCCACGGTCACAACCGTTGTGACGTTGTATTTTGCAGTGAAGTCGGGATCATCTGCCAGTGACATGGCGACGATCCCGCCTTGGGAGTAGCCCACTAGCATGATGTCTGTTGAACCGTCTACACCGGCATCTTCAAGTGCTTGTCGAACGACCTTACGCATGGCGGAGTCCTTGCCCGCTATGGTTTCGAGGTTTGTTTGCATATCGGTTCCGTTGCCACTTCCAACCGACCAGTCCGTTGTCGCCGGAACGTACACAACCACGCGTTCAACACCGTCGGCACCACGGACTTTGTCGACCCGGACTCGGCCATTGTCCATACCGGAATGCACTGAGCGTTGACGCGCGTAGAGTTCGCTCAAATTTGTGGGGTGCGTCTGTATCTCACGTGACTCCCCCACTTTGGTCACGGTGACACTCGAATCAAACACTCCCACCGTGTACCCCGTATTTACCATCATTGTGGTGACCTGTTCTGACGAGTGCGGTGTGCGAAACACGTTCTGGACACCGGGTGGGAGCCCTAGAAAACCTCCCACGAACCCGGGGATCACGTGCTCGATGACCCGCCGGCTTACGCCGGGGTGCGTAAATGCCTTCTGAGTGAGGTTGTGAATGCCACGTTGCGCAAAATCATAAGCGTATTTTGCAATTGCTCGCGTCAAAACGAAGTCCGGACCCTCAACTCCTAGAAATCTGCGCATGACATTCACCTGGAGATCCACCGCGAGCACGGGAAGGTACGCAGATATGACAAACGAAGGAAGTAGAACAAGCGCACCTCGCGCTACATGCCCCGCAACGTTTCCCACGGCAGTGAGAGCGTCATCAATAATGCGTTCGCTGGCACTCTGGGCTCGGCGGTACGCCACGACACTGGCTCGCAACGCAACTGCGGTCGCTTCTAGCCGTGTAGCGCTCGCCCCCACGAACACCGTGAATTCGCCCATTTTCTGACGCACTTCCAGCCAGGTGGGAGGAGACGCAATGACACTGACACCCAGCTCTGGCTCACCCTGTGCAACTAGCGAGCGCGCCCCAACGTGCGCGAGTTCGCGAGCCAAACGCTCCAGTTCGTCCGCTTTCCTCTCCATATCGTCGAGGTGGGCGCTCACACCTCGTGCTCCGCCGCTCATCACGTACTCGCATGGTTCACGGTGTCGACGTACATTCCCACGTTGCGCATGTGAGCGCGTACCGCAATTTCAACTGAACGTTGCAGACTTTGAGCATGACCGGTCACCGCTAATGGGGCATCAGACCACGGGATCTTCTGCCCGGCTCGCTCCAGAACCGCCGGCCCAGGACGGATCAAACCCGTGACGTTCATATGTCCCTGAGGCGGGACGTTTTCAGAACACAGGACGGGAAAGTACGCAAGCTCAATCGCGTAGCCCACCACCATGCGACGTTTTTCCACACATTCGGCACAGTCGTCACCGGCGTATTGCATGAGCGCCACACATATCGGACCGGACATATACGCGCAGCACCTGAAGTCATGTTCGCCTGTGAACCGCACGTGAGCGACGATGTCCGCTGCGTTCATGACAGCCAAAAAACCGTAGACCACGTCATGGTGGTACTCGCGCGGGCCGTCACTTTTAGGGTCCTGGGGCCGCATCGCCTCCGGCCAGCACTGCGTCAATTCATCTGGAAAGTCTTCCAAAACATCTGTATTGATCCCTAGGATCATCTGCCCAGCACCACCTTCGACACCGTTTCAACGGCTTGTCCGTGAACCGCAAGCGCATGACTCACGTTTTCCGCAAGGTTCGCCGCCGTGTGAAAGTCTGTGGCCCGCGCCTCCACGTCACGCTTAAAGGCGTCAGCTGAGATCGAGTGCCACGCGACCCCTTGAAGGTTGCTGGTCTGATGTGCGTGTGTGCGTAATGTGTCTGCGATCTGTAGCCATTCCTTAACGGCAATTTCAAACGAAGTATCCATGCCACACAGAATCCATCTCCACACCCAGGAGCACCACAGCACAAACTCCGTCTGTGGAAAAGCCCTGACCATCCACAGACCGTGTGCCACCGCACACGGAGACTCTTCAACGACCTCGGCGGGACAAAACCCCACCTCACCCCACCGACCCTGACGCTCCCCTGCCCACTCCACAGGAACGCGCCACCGCAACACCCCACAATCCACACGCGACTGGCTACTCAAGAGCCATGAAACAATGGCGGTATGACTCGTGTGACACTTGCAGATCTCGAACCCGCAATCGCTCTGGGCCCACTCGATGGCCGTTACCGTGGCGACGCCGCCCCACTCGTTGACTACCTGTCAGAAGCAGC
>CABTZC010000103.1 GCA_902489185.1 uncultured Brevibacterium sp.
AGCGTTTGCGGAAATTGTTGACCAGAACGGTGCACACAACTCAATGGCGGGCCCATTCGTGCGCACCGCAACCTACCCCGTGTACCAAAACGTGCCTAAGGGCGTAGACCCTGCAGACGAAACCGTAGCTGAAATCTCAAGTGTCAGCGGTGACGGCAACACCATGATCTACACCGATGCTGCGGGGAAGCGCATCGGATTCCTCGACATTTCCGACCCGGCTAACCCTAAGGGCAAAGGCAGCCTCGACCTCGCAACCTTGGGCAACGCGGACGACCAACCCACCTCGGTCGCGGTAGCTGGTAACTACGTGCTGGTCGTCATCGACGAAACCGGCGGAAACTTCACCGAACCAAAGGGTCGTGTGGACGTCATCAAACTCTCCGACCACTCCCGTGTGGCATCGATTGACCTCAAGGGACAGCCTGACTCCATCGCCATCAGTGAAGACGGTAAGCACGCCGCTATCGCAATGGAGAACCAGCGTGACGAGGAAAATGAAGAAGTCGACGGCGGTCTTCCACAGCTCCCAGGCGGATTCGTTCAGACGCTGAGGCTGGACGGCGACCCAAGCTCGTGGGCAGCTACACCTGTCATGTTCAACGACGAGGACGGTAAGCCACTCCCAATCGTCGAAAAGGCCGGCCTGGACACCCCAGAAGACCTGGAGCCCGAATACGTCTCGTTCAACTCGGGCACAAAGGTGGCAGTGACCCTTCAGGAAAACAACGGGATCGCGATCCTGGATGCTGCAACCGGTGAAATCGAGTCAGTATTCAGCGCCGGCGACGCCACCGCCAAGGGTGTCGACGCAACCAAAGACGGACTGATCAAAGCAAAAGACTCCATCACCGGGCCACGCGAACCTGACGCAATCGGATGGATCGACGACTCGCACATCGCCACGGCAAACGAAGGTGACTGGAAGGGTGGAACCCGCGGGTGGACCGTGTTCGACACCGAGGGCAACACCGTGTGGGACGCTGGAAACTCGCTGTCTGAAATTGCGATCCAGCATGGTCTGCACAACGAAAAGCGCGCAGAAAAGAAGGGGCCAGAGCCTGAAGGCATTGCACTGGCGACCATGAACGGTAAGCGCTACGCGTTCGTCGGTTCGGAACGCTCCAACTTTGTCGCTGTGTACGACGTTGACACTCCAGCTAAGCCAAAGTTCGTACAGCTGCTCTTCACCACCAACGGGCCAGAAGGCATCCTGCCTATCCCAGAACGCAACATGCTCGCCGTGTCCTCGGAAGTCGACGAAGCTGACAACGCTGTGCGCTCCTCTGTAGGCATCTACCAGATGGACGGCAACCAGCCGGAAGTTCCGCAGCCGTCCATCGTGTCGGACAAGGCGGAAGGCCAGTACATCGGCTGGACCGCATTGGGTGCCTTGACCGCAGACCAGAAGGACACAACGAAACTCTTTGCCGCCTCGGACTCCGCGCTGTCACACGGGCAGGTCTACACCGTTGACGCTTCCCAGACCCCAGCGCGCATTACCGAAGCCCGTACGGTGATGGACCAGGGCAAGCCGGCTGAAGGCTTGGACATCGAAGGCCTGGCAACCCGCAAGGACGGCGGATTCTGGCTGGCCTCAGAAGGCAAGACCGGCGCTGAAAACGCGCTGATCCGCACCGACGACAAGCTCAACATCGAAGAGCGTGTGTCGCTACCGGAAGAAATCTCAAAGCACATCGGCAAATGGGGTCTGGAAGGCGTGGACAGCCACGTCAACGCGGCTGGCGAAGAAGAAGTGTTCTTCGCAGTGCAGCGTCCGCTGTGGGAAGACCCAGAAGCGGATGACCGCAAGGCGCTCGAAGGTGAAAACACCACGCGGATTGGTAAGTACAACGTCAAGACCAAGGAGTTCGACTGGTTCAGCTACGAACTCGAAGGCACTGACACCAAGGGCGACTGGATGGGGCTGTCCGAGATCACCGTGATCGACGACAAGACCGTGGCAGTTATTGAACGCGACAAGCTCAACGGACCAAACGCCAAGGTCAAGCGCGTTGTCAAGGTGACGCTGCCAGACGTCCCTGACGCAGACGCCGGCGGAGTCCCGCCAGCCCAGCCGGTCACCAAGGCTGACGCTGTTGACGTGCTCCCATACCTCAAGGCTACAAACGGTTGGACGCAGGAAAAGCTCGAAGGGTTCACCATCGCAGCTGACGGACAGGCCTACGCTGTGACTGACAACGACGGCCTGGACGACGCGACCGGTGAAACCGTGTTCTTGCGCCTGGGCAAGATTTTTGACGCCGAGGAGCCTCCCGCAGAAGAGCCTACCGACGAACCTTCCGACGCACCTTCGGAAGCTCCAGGCGAAGAACCGGGCGAGGACCCATCTGAGGAGCCGGGCGACGACGCGACTGACCGCCCATCTGAAACCCCGGGTGAAGCACCGGGCGAGGACGCACCGGGCAAGCCTGCACCAACGGATGACCCTTCGGAAGCTCCTGCCCAGCCGGGTGACGGTTCGGACGATGACTCCACCTCGGGCCAGGGAGATAACAATGACGGCAAGCCACTTCCACGCACGGGTGTGAGCGTGGCTGTGAGCCTGGGACTTGCCGCCCTCCTGGTAGGAGTTGGTGGGGCCGCAGTGCTCCTGGCGCGTCGCAAGAAGTAAGTAGCGCTGGCGTAACGCTTACAGGCCCGCCCCGCACTCGGTTGGTAGTGCGGGGCGGGCCTTTTGTGCTGGTTGGACGGTGGTGCGGGGCGCCTCTCAGAACGGCCCGAGGTGTACCCGACTGATGACGTGCGTGCCCGTTTGGGAACAGGCGGCGGCACCGATCGTGGCCGGGGTCGCCATAACCTGAACACATGAGAGCAAAACTGTGGGCACGAACTCGAACCGTCGCGATTGCCATGAGTGTGTTTCTGGTGGCTTCGGCAGGGACGGCATGTGACGTGCTGGTGCCCGGGCGTGGTCCTGGGCCCGACCCTGCGCCGCAGGTGCCCACGAGCGCGCCACAGAAGATGACCCGTGAAGAGTTCTGCGACTTTGCGAAGTCGCAGGATGGTATTAAGAGCGCCGAGGTCAAAGATGGCTACATTCGTATTGAGGTCGACGGTAAGGCTTCGCCGGGGGAGCTTTCGGCAACCATGGACAAGCTTTCGGACAAGTACCGAATGGCCCGTTTTGGGGGCGGTGGTGCGGATCTGCTGATTGTGAGTGGCGTGTTTGAAGCTGAGCTGAAGCACGTTGACCCATCGGCGTCGCCGTCTATTCCACGCGATACTTTTCCCTCATTCGATGTGGTGCATCAGCTTGCGGGGCACAAACACATCACGAGTGGCAAGATCCAAGGAAAACGCGTGTATGCCACTGTGGATAAGGATCCATTCGACTGGATGCGCACAGAAGCAAAAGATGTCGACGGCGTTTTCACCGCGACAAATGGGGAGAAAAAACTTGCGAAAATCACCACTGTCGCGATGAACCCGCATGACCCGGCTCAGCAACGCCTCGCAGACGCGATTCACACGGAGGTCAAAAGTAACAACGGGAAGCTACAGCAGCTAGAGGTGGGCTTCCTGCCCGAGACCAGTTCCGATAATGTCTCCGTACAAGCGAGCTTTCCGGACGCGCAAGCGGTGGACAAAGTGAGCGGGGTGTTCGCGAAGGACCACAAGGACGTGTCAACCAGTTTTTCTACTGCGGGCCTCCGGATCAGTCAAAGTGCTGAAGGCTCGTTGCCTCGTCACCACAAACAGATCGACCCCGAACGTACGTTGAGTCTGTACCGCCAGTTGAAGGGAAAGAGCATCAACGTGGAGAAAGTCGGGCTGTCAGAGGCGAGGTTTGAAGTTACTCTGGAAACGTCGCAACAGATAAGAACAACACTTTCGGAAGTGAGTGGACTTCCAGCTGGCGTGGGCTCCGTGTCTGTGCGTCACAAAGATCAGAGGGCTCACGGGAACACGTATCTGAACCGCGACGAATGGGATGAGTACGAATCCGTTGTTTCGCGCATGTGGGATGCCGGGTTTCACGACTTTTCACTGTCTGCGCGAAGCCAGCAGAATGCGAAGTTCAGCGTGGACTTCGAGCCGCCAGTGGGCGGGCCGGCCTTGAGGCCGAGTCACGCGCGTGCCGGTATTCAAGCTCTGCGCGCAAGCGGGTACGACGGGGTTGCCAGTATTACAGTGAATGAGGGTAACTACTTGAACTTTGTATCTACCGTGTGTGGCAAAGCGAAGAAAGCGCGGAACGCGCTCAGTGGCGCGCCATCCAAACCTGACGGTGCTGAACGCGCGTTCATTGACGAATGGAATCGCACGGCTACGTGCTAGTTGCCCGAGGTGGTTCCAAGTGGGTCTGGGTTTAAGTTGCGCGACCTTTTTCCTTCGTATGTCGGTGTATTCTTTTCCTGTGGTGGCTGTTGGCATTGAAGGACTGTCATTTTCGCGGTCGCGTTCACGTGAGGTCTTCGTAAACTTCTCCGCTCGCTTCGAACCAGGAAAAACACTGTTGTTGGGTCCGAACGGTGCCGGGAAGACCACGCTCATTGAAATTCTCGCGACCGTGCTGCGTGCCCCGCGAGGTGACGTTTCGCTTGTTTCGTCCAAAGGGTTGATAAGCATTAAAAGCGATCTGCGTCGCTATCGGCAGGCTGTTGCGTGGATGCCTCAGCACTTTTCGCCGGTCCGGGGGCTCACCGTTGAAGAACACGTTCAGTATGTCGCTTGGTTGCACGGTGCGAAGAGTCAAGAAACGAAGCCCCGTGCAACGCATGCATGTGATCTCGTTGGTTTAGAAGGGATGAAAACTGCACCTGTGACCGCTCTGTCAGGTGGTCAGAAACAACGGCTGGGTCTCGCTGGCGTCCTGGCCACTGGTGCAGACGTTCTTTTACTCGATGAACCAACTGTCGCTTTGGATCCGGCCAGTCGCGAACGATTCATGGAAATACTGCGCGAGCTACCCGAAGATAAAACAGTCATTCTTTCAACGCACCAAACTGACGACGTTGCGCAAACTTTTGATCATGTAGCGGTGTTGCAGTCAGGCAACTTGCAGTTTCAGGGAAGCATGCACGAATTTCTTCAGCGTGGTCGCGTTGCCTCCGCACCTGAGTTGACGGTGACGAATGCTCACGCCGAAGACATTGGCCGGTCGTATGCGGCCATCATCCAGAGGGAACTCTAGTGCTCAGGCTCAAGCGAAGGCCAGCATGGTGGATTGCTGGGGTCGCCGCAGCTTTGGCAACCCTTTATCTGTTGGCGTATGCGGACAGGAATTTTCTTGTAGCTAACCGCATAGCGTCCGTGACTACCGGTTCATTTCTTCTGCTGTTTTCCTGCGCTACCGCTTCCCTGTCAAGTGCGATCGAGGCGGGACGCGAACGCGAAAGCCGAGGCGTTTTCGAGAATTCGCGCCGACCGTTCACCACGCAGGTTATAGAAAGAACCTGGCCAGGAGTTCTTTCCGGTGTTCTAGTTCAAGTTGCTGGCGTCGCAATTCTTCTAGTGCTTGCGGGCAGTTCTGACCGGGGAATCCCGTGGCTTCTCATTGTGGGTCAGGTTCTTGCTGTGGTTATGCACGGAATGTTGGGGTATGCGCTTGGAGTTTGGCTCCGACCAGTCTTAGCAATTCCACTCAGCGTTGTGGTTCCGTACGTGTGGATTGGGGCAACGTGGTCAATTGACTTTTTTGGAATCCGGTATTTAGCGGGACTGGCGTTTGAAGGATGTTGTACTCCCGTCTCGGTATTAGATACCAATGCCGTGGCGGGCTTCATAGTGTTTTCAGCAGTCGCGACCGTAGCGTGCTTTCTCGCGATCAATAGTCACCGGTATTCAAGGCAGCGAGACTTTCCGCGCACGTGGGTGCGAGCCTCTGGTTCGGCGCTTGTGCTGATAGTAGGACTTGTTCTGGGCTTGGGCCTGACCGCTGGTGTGGGCCCTAACCCAGATAGCCCGCGACCCACAACTGAACTGGTGTGTGACCAGTCCGAGCCACAGGTGTGTTTCTTTCCGGGGCAGTTTTCGCGAAACGACAACCGTGCGGTGTACGCGAATGTTTTCAGTCAGGCGAATGAGACCGGGCTACCGAAAGTGGTGCGCATCGAATCTACCGCGGACTCCTCAATCTTGATGGCTGGTCCAAACGGCGACTGGACGGTGAACGTTGTCGCTCAACCAACGTTTGACGTTTATGACTCTGCGCTGGCAGCGGCAAGTTCTTATGCTGCGCATGTTGTTAACACCGACTGTTCTGACGACAACGTGCACGCTCAGATGAGTGCGGTGACCGCCTGGTTGTGGGTCAAAGGTTTGCAGGCTTCAGGAGTTCGCACAGATGTTGAGGATGCAAAGGCAATTCTCGATCCATCCGCTGAAACAACTTTGCAACGACTCTTACAAGCTAACAAGTCAGAGGCAGGTGCGTGGGTTGCCCGGACTTTTGATTCGGCCACGCGCTGTGAACGTCCAAAGCCATTCGCATCATGACGTACCTTCTGAAGGCTCGCCAGTGGCCAGTTCTGCTTGTCATCAGCGTAATTACGGGTGTGATCGCGGGAGGTTTCGCCGAGGTCGATATTCCACTGCCGTTATTAAGCGTCGCTGGCTTGCCGCAACCGGTGCTTCCTGCGCTTGGATTCGTCATCGTCGTGTCCGCTTGTGTCCACCGGGCTGAGGAGTCCTGGAGTTGTGCATCGGTTCGTAACACGTTCGCGCACTCTCACGTGGTCGTGGTAGGTGCGCTTGTGTTCGCGGTTCTTGTGGGCGTGGTGTCTTCAAGCTTCTCTGCCCAAAACTCAGTATTGATCCTGCGCGATTTTGTTGGTCTTACCGCGCTGGTGCTGGTAGGTCGTCTAATGATCAAAGGCCGTTACGCAGGTTTGGTCCCTGCTACATATGTGATCGTCGCAGGCGCATTTGCTCGTGATCGGTTGGGTGAAATACGAGCCTGGTGCTGGATTGTTGACCGTGATATTTCCAACCCGTGGGCGTGGCTCACGTGTTGCATTGGGGTGGTTGCTGCTATCGCTTATCAAACACGGCGCATGCCCATCTTTAACTGACGAGAGAAACTTGCGACGACCTCGGCGGGGGAGTGGGGTGCGCGGACGCAACGGGGCAACATAGCTACCCGGGAACACAGAAGCGGGCACCCGTCTAGGTTAAAAAAAATGACCGCCTTCTCGATAAAAGCTAACGCGGGGGGGTTATCATACC
>CABTZC010000104.1 GCA_902489185.1 uncultured Brevibacterium sp.
GTGAAGAATGTCGAACGCGACATAGGTTGATGCGTGGCCCAGGTGGGTAGCGTCATACGGAGTAATTCCGCATACGTACAGTTTGGCTTCGTCTCCACGAACCAATTTGCGTAGTGGTCCACGTGCGCTTGTGCAGTACACGGTAGGTGGATCGCATGATCGCACGAGGGCAGGAACATGTGGTGGCGTCCAAGATTTCACACAGCCAGCATAACGTTCGATCGAACTCCGCGCTCACCCGTACATGTTAATGCGTTTTTAAAGGGGCGGCCATGGAATTGGCGTGCGGTTGACAGGCGGATACGGAAACTTCCCTGTTGTCAACAAGGCTCGTGCTCTTTCGTGCAACGCGTGTGTTTCGGCGTGGGTTGTTCCCAGGTGTTCCGCGGTGAGTTCCAGCGTGCGTTCGCACGCCTGAAAATGCCGAGGTGCCAGCCGGGTTCCAGCGAAACCCCATAGGACTGTGCGGAGTTTGGGTTCCGGGTGAAAACACAGACCGTTATCGATAGCCCACAGAGTGGGCTGCTGCTCACCTGGCAGATACCCGTCAATCACATGGCTTCCTTTACGGTCGGCGTTATTGGCCAGAACATCGAACACAGCGATGTCGAAAAGACGGTCGTGTAAAGCGTGGCCCACGACGACCTCGGCGCCGTCAGTGTTGTACCCCCGGAACACCGGGGCAATATCATCAGGAACGTGGTCACTGGACCATGCATCGACAACAGGATCGCCTGCCACATCTACAAACAACTGCACCGAGCCGGGGCCGTGGGGCAGATCAGAGCGCATGATGGTTTCGGGAACACAGCTGAGGCCGCTCAAACTGCTGAGCCTGTAAGCAGCGACTTCGCGCCTAGCGAGTTCAGAGAAATCCCGTAAAAATGCCTCGCCTTGGCTGGGTTTATACACCGCTTTCAGCCCAGCTCCCGTGGGTGGCGTGAGCACAATGAGGTACGTGTCGTTACTCGCGTCGGGAATCAGACCCAGAATTGTTGCCGGCAGCGTGGCGATGTCTTTTTCGTGGCTCACTCAGCGAGCGACCCCGTTTGCGCGCGGGCACACGTGTCCCTCTGGATCCAGTGGAAGTGAGCAGAACGGACAGTCGGCGCGACCGGCGTTCACAACGAGTTCGGCGTGCCGGGCAAACTCACGGGCTTGAACAGCATCCAACGTGACACGCAATACGTCACGTTCGGTGTCTTCGTGGGGTTCCGCACTGATTCCCGCTTCGCGGTCTGCTTCCGAAAGTTCGAAACATTCGACTACAAGACGGTGGATGCGTGTATCCCATCCCAGGCTCATGGTGCCCACCCGGAATTCCGCGTCCACCGGCATTGTGAGCCCCGAGTTGTCCACGTAGTCCGGAAGTGCCGAGACCGGAATGTTGCTTTCACCCAGGCTTTTTGATCGCACCGTGTCAAGAAGTTCGTTGATGCGCTCGCCAAGCATTTCAACTTGCTCTTTTTCCAGCAAAACAGATGTGATGGTCGTGCCGGATACCGCTTGTAGGTAAAACGTTCGACCCCCAGGCATACCCACTGTGCCGGGAATAAAACGGTCGGGAGAATCGTGCTCAAATACATGGCCGGACATATTCCTAGCCTACCGTTTTCGCGTATAAGATGGAGTCATGAGCCTCGAACCGGAAGTTGCATTAGAAGAGTTCCTCTCAGCGGTCCGCGCACACTTCTCTGCTGCAGCGCACCGCACCTCTGACACTGATTCCCGCGTCGAGGCCACCTACATGGCACTCGCTGACGCTTTTGAAGTGTACGAAGACGCCCTGTACAACGCATTCGACGAAGTGACCCCATTTGAACTGTTCGACGACATCGAAGATGCCAAAGCCGATGACGACGACGCATACGACATGGACGACTTCGATGACGACCTCGACGATGATGACGATCTCGACGACTACGACGACGAGGACGACGACCAAGACGACGAGGACGACGACCAAGACGACCGCCGGTAAACGGTAGTCGCTCAGTCGAAGTCGTTTAACTCGAAATTTGCGAAAGCGCGTCCCGGATTTCTGGTTCCAGAACCAGATCGGACTCCAGCAGCTCCGTTAACTGTCGAACCGTCCGTGGGGCCACGATCGAGCTGGACACGCCCAGGCCACGGTTCCAGGCCAACGCAATATCAACAGGTCGCACGCCCAGCGCCTCGGCCGCTTTGCTCACACCCTTGAGAATCGGCTCGTAAGCCGGTCCGAGGTATGTACTAACGTACTGTCGCAAGTCGTGGGCTGCGCGGGAATCTGCGGGCGTTCCCGTGGCGTAACGACCCGTGAGGACACCGCGTCCCAGGGCAGCCCCGGCGATCACACCCATCCCCATGTAGTCACATGCCGGCACAATATCGTCCTCAGCCGAACGGTTCACCAGGGACAGCTCGGTAAACGCGCACACAACTTCCACCTCGGCGCGCATAAGCGCAACCTGCCACGCTGTGTGGTGAGCCACCGCAACATAGCCGATCTCACCCCGGGCTTGCAGGTCACGCAAGGTGAGCGCCGTTTCAGTCAGCGGAGTGTGCGGATCGAACGCATCCACGATCACCAGGTCCACACAGTCACGGCCCAGAGTTTGGCGCAGCCGTGCAACTTGTTCCGTGATGACAGTGCGAGAGTTGCTAATCTGCAAATCCCCACCGATCGATTCGATCCCGACACGAGCAGCCACACGCAATGTGGAGGGAACTTTCATGGAACCGACAAGTGCGTGCGCGCTCGACGAACACGCAGACAGTTCAAGCAACATCCCACCAGCATCAACGTAGGCAGACATGAGCTCAAATGCCGTTTCCTGATCGACTCTGCTCCCCCATTCAAAGGTCCCGAGAGTGAGGTCCGAAACAGTGAAACCAGACTGACCAACGCGGTTGTGCAACATAAGTGTTGAGGTTACCGGAATTTTCGGAGTAGTGTAACGCCTGGTCGTGTAAGAAAAGGGGTGTTCATGGACTGGCTCGTCGCCATCATTATGGGAATCGTGCAGGGACTCACGGAGTTCCTCCCCATCTCCTCGTCCGCGCACTTGCGCATTGTGGGCGAGTTCCTCATGCCGGGTCGCGAACCGGGTGCCTTCTTTACCGCGATCATTCAGATCGGTACCGAGACCGCTGTTCTTGTGTACTTCTGGAAAGACATCGTTCGGATCATTTCCAAATGGTTCAAAGCACTTGTGGGCAAACACGACAGACGCGACCCCGACGTTCGGCTTGGTTGGCTCGTCATCATCGGATCGATCCCTATTGGCGTTTTGGGACTTTTGTTCCAGGACATGATCGAGACGACGTTCCGAAGCCTGTGGATCGTGGCCACTATGCTCATCATCTTTGGGCTGCTTTTGGGACTTGCCGACCGCGTGGGACGCAAGGAGTACACGCTCGACAAAATGTCCTGGGGACAAGGTCTGCTCTACGGTGGAGCCCAAGCGTTGGCTCTCATTCCTGGAGTGTCGCGTTCGGGTGGAACGATCATGGCAGGGCGTTTCATGGGCTTTACGCGTGAAGCTGCCGCACGTTATTCGTTTTTGCTTGCGATCCCCGCAGTGATGGCCTCTGGCCTGTACTCTCTGGCCAAGGCTGCCAACGAACCACTCACCTTGGGGTGGGGCCCCACCGCTGTGGCGACGATTGTGAGCTTTGGTGTGGGTTATGCGGTGATCGTTGGGTTCCTCAAGTTTATTCAGACCAAGTCATTCGCAGTGTTCGTGTGGTACCGCGTGGCCTTGGGTATCCTGATCTTCATTCTGCTGGGCACGGGACTTCTGAGCGCGTAAACGCGCACGCGTCTAACACTCGCCGCCCAGCATAGTTCCGGTTGATCTGCTTCCGCCCAGGTTCAGAGTGATGGTACCGCCGTGTACATGTAAAACGCAGAACTGGGCCGGTTGCACCCCAAATCGTTGAAAGTTACTCAGTCCCGCACCAACTGCATGAGCGACCATCGCCTTGATGACGTCACCGTGGGACACGATGAGTCCAGTTTGTTCCGGCCCGAGGTCGTTGATGAGTGATGTGAGTCCGTCCACGGCCCGTTCAAACACGTGAGTCATGAGCTCACCGCCGGGAAACTCGAAAGTGTGAGGTGACTGCTGGACTCGTTCCCAGTGTGCCCGTGTTTGAAGATCGTCCAGAGACAGGCCCGACCACTCACCGTAGTCAACCTCGTCGAACCTGCTGTCTTCTGTCACGATCACGTCACGGTTCTGAGCCACGATACGCGCCGTTTCTGCACACCGGTCGATTGTGGAATGTCGGATGACATCAATGCGAGGGAGCTCGTGAGCTACCCTGGCCACCTGTTCACGGCCCCGGTCCGTGAGTTCAACACCCGGAAGACGGCCAGCAAGAACGCGCTGCACGTTCGCTGTGCTTTCGCCGTGGCGCAACAGTATGATCGTCACCATGGCTTAAGACTACGGAGGTTACACAGTGAGGGGCAACAGTTGGTTGGCCGTGAGCGGTGCGTTCATGGTCGGTGTAACAATCGCTGTGCAGGGCTTAGTCAACGGTGCTTTGGCCTCGAAAATGGGAATTGGCGTTTTGGCCGCCACGGCATCCTTCTCGATCGGCCTGGTTCTCATTTCGATCATCACTGCCAGTAGTCGCACTGCCCGCCGAGGTGTCATCACCGTTGTGGGTTACCTTTTCTCAGGTTTAATTCCGTTCTGGCTCTTTCTAGGCGGCGTGGCAGGTGGCACCGTCGTAATCTCGCAAGCCGTCACGGTTCCCGTCATTGGGGTGACGATTTTTACCACTTCGATCACTGCCGGCCAGTTGGTGGGTGGCCTACTTGTCGACGCCACACGTGTACCGCCTGGAGGGAAGAAAAACATTACGGCCCAGCGCGTCACTGGCGTTCTCATTGTTATGGCCGGAGTCGCAACCTCCGCAACCGGTTCGGCTTCCCTGGGATTCGCGTGGTGGTGGCCCCTTTTTCCATTCGCAGTTGGCACCCTGGTCGCACTTCAACAGGCAGTCAACGGTCGTATCAGGGTCATTAGCGGCTCAACTTTGACTGCAACGTTTATCAACTTTGCAGTGGGCACCATGTACTTAGGGCTTTTTTCGCTGGCACTCGTGTCGATCGGATATTCGTGGAATGGTCTTCCAGGAACGCACGAAATGTGGATGCTCACCGGTGGGATTCTCGGTGTCTTTGTGATCGGCATGTCCGCATTTGTAGTCCAAGGTTTGGGCGTGCTCACAATGACCATCATTACCCTTTTGGGGAACATGACGGCATCGGTGGTCATTGATATTGCGACAGGACACGCCCAAACTGCCTTAAGCCCGCTCACCCTGTTATCGCTGGGTTTAGTGACTACCGGCAGTATGGTCGTGTCCACTGCACGGACTAAGCCGAAACCATAAACCTCACAAGGGTACGGGCTCCGAAGTCGAGAGCTTCGAGCGGAACACGCTCGTCGACTCCGTGGAACATGGCCGGGAAGTCCAAGTCGCCTGTCAATTTAAGCGGTGCAAAACCGTATCCAGTAATACCCAGTTCAGACAATGCTTTGTTGTCGGTTCCGCCAGACAGTGTGTAAGGCAAAACTGCGGCACCAGGGTCTTCGGCTTCAATCGCTTCTTTCATCCGCTCGATCAAGGCTCCGGAAAAGGAGGTTTCCAGCGAGACACCGGAAATCACTTGCTCGACCACAATGTCGGGGCCAGCGAGTTCTTTGATCGTCAACAGTGCGTCTTCGTTACGCCCTGGCAGTGGACGGCAGTCAATGAGTGCCGACGCCTGACCAGGAATCACATTGTGCTTGTACCCGGCGTCAAGTGCTGTTGGGTTAGCCGTGGTTTGGAAGGTAGCTCCCACAAACTTCAGAGCAGAGCCCAGTTCGGCCAGCAGTTTGTCGCGGTTAGCTTCCGTGTTCTCAATGCCAGTCAGTTCTGACACTCCAGCAAGAAGCTCACGTGTGGCTTCGGGAGGCTCACTTGGCCACTCGTGCGCACCGATACGAGCCACCGCAGCCGCCAACTTCACAACCGGGTTGTCGTTATTGATCTGCGAACCGTGCCCCGCAGAACCGTGAGCCGTCAGGCGCACCCACTCCATACCCTTCTCGGCAGTCTGCACCAAGTACGCACGTTGCCCGCGGATATCCACCGAGTAACCACCCACCTCGGAGATGGCCTCAGTAGCACCGTCAAACACCTCGGGGTGGTTCTTTACAACCCAGTGCGAACCGTAGGTAGAACCCGCCTCCTCATCAGCGAAGAACGCAATAATCAAATCCCGGTCAGGCTGAACGTTTTGACGAACCAACGCACGTACACCAGCGAGAATCATGGCGTCCATATTCTTCATATCAACGGCACCACGACCCCACACGCATCCGTCCTGAATGACAGCTTCGAATGGATCGACACTCCATTCGGACGCGTCCGCCGGGACCACATCGGTGTGGCCATGCACAACTAACGCCGGACGGTCCGGGTTCTTCCCCGGAATCCTCGCGAATAGATTGGCCCGTCCTGGAGCGGACTCAAAAATCTGGGACTCTACACCCACCTCGGCGAGCTTTTCCGCAATGTAATCAACGGCAATACGTTCGGGGTTAGCTTTACCTTCACCCCAGTTCTGGGTGTCAAGACGAATCAGGTCCTGGCACAGTTGAACGACCTCAGACGCGGCCTCATCACACACTTTGTCTAAAACACTCATAAAGCTCCTTTCCCACCGCCAGTCTAAGAGCGTCCTTAGCCATGTGTGGATGTGTTCGTGGTTTGAACAAACTTCACGTGCTCTTCACCCCTGTTCATCTGTCACCAGCGATGACGCCGCCACATTAACGCTAAGGTGGAAGAACGCATATTTTGCCAAAGGAGAATCCGAGTGAAGATTATCGTTTTCGGTGGAGACGGCTTCTGTGGCTGGCCCACCGTTTTGCACCTGTCTCAGCGTGGCCACGACGTCATGATTGTCGACAATCTGTCTCGTCGCAGAATTGACGATGAACTCGGAGCACAGTCCCTCACCCCTATAGCATCGATTGAGGAACGCATCGAGGCGTGGGAAGAAGTCTCTGGCAAGAAGATTCAATTCCGCAATATCAACATGGCAACCCAGCCGGACAAGTTGCTCGAGA
>CABTZC010000105.1 GCA_902489185.1 uncultured Brevibacterium sp.
GCCACCTTCGCATACGGGACGGTCGAGCGGGCGCGGTAAGCCACCTCGGCGGGGGTTAGCGGACCCTACGTTAGCGGAGCCGGCGCCTGCGGCGGGCGGCCATCACGCCGTCCACGCACACCAGCACCACGGTGATCCAAATGATGCCGAACCCTGCCCAGCGTGACGGAGGCATGTTTTCGCCTAGAATGACGACCCCCGTGATGAACTGCATGGTAGGGGTGACGTACTGCAACATGCCCACCCATGACAAGGGGATGCGTGACGTTGCGGCTCCGAAAAGGATCAGAGGGATTGCGGTGACTGGTCCCAGGCACAGCATAAGGAACAGGTGGAGTGGGCCCTGAGTTTCGAAGTTCGACTGGCCTTGCGACACCAGGTAGAGGACGTAAACCGCGGAGGGGATAAACAGCACGATTGTTTCGATAGTCATCGCTTCGAGTGCTCCGGCGCGACCACCGACGCGCTTCTTAATGAGGCCGTACAGGCCAAAAGATATGGCAACAGCCAGGCCCAGATACGGAATGCGACCGTTGCCCACAGCGATGACGACGACGGCTACTGCGCCGATACCCATGGCTAGCCACTGGAGTGGGCGGAGCTTCTCGTTGAGGAAGAGAACGCCCAAGAGCACGGAGATCAACGGGTTGATGTAATAGCCCAAGGACACTTCGACTACACGACCAATGTCCACGCCTAGGACGAAAACAAACCAGTTGATGGCGACAGTAATGGCCGCCAATGTGAGGAGTCCTAGAATGCGCGGGGTGCGCAACAGTCGCCACAGGCGGGGAAAGCCACGTGCAAACAGGAGCAGGATCAGGCAGAAGAACAGCGACCAGACGATTCGGTGGGCAAGGATTTCCAGTGGACCAGCCGGTTGGATGATCGTGAAGAAAAGGGGGAGAGCCCCCCACATGAGGTACGCGCTGAGACCAAAAAGGAGGCCGGCCTTTCGGCGGGCCTGTTCATCGTCTGGGATGCCCTGGTGTGGGTCCGGGGTGTTTGGGGTGCTGTTTGACTGCGCGTTCACACGGGAAGTCTATACATAAGTTTCACAGTGGTGTGGGTGGTGTTTGCGGTGTGGGTCCAGGGTGTGAGCTTGAGTGTGAGTCCGAGCACGAATGCTGGTTGTGAACGGCAAAAATTAGCAGGCTGTTAGGCAAAGTACTTAGACTTGGGTGCGACTGAAGAAAGGTGTGACATGAATCGACCACTTCGCGTAGCAATCGTGGGTGCCGGGCCGGCGGGGATCTACGCCGCTGATCTGTTTACCAAAGCAGAGCGCGATTTTGAGGTCAGTATTGATTTGTTTGAGCGCCTCCCCGCACCGTTTGGCTTGGTGCGCTACGGAGTTGCCCCCGACCACCCGCGAATCAAGGGGATTACCAACGCGTTAGTGAAGATTCTTGACCGCGGGGATATTCGCCTGTTCTGCAACGTGGATTTTGGATCTGACATTCACCTAGACGACCTGCAGAAGCTCTACGACGTGGTGATCTTCTCAACGGGTTGTTTCATTGACGCGAACTTGCGGATTCCGGGTGTTGATTTGCCTCGTTCCTACGGGGCTGCGGAGTTCGTCAACTGGTACGACGCCCACCCCGATGTGTCCCAAGAATGGCCGCTGGACCAGAAGAGCGTGGCTGTCATTGGTAACGGCAACGTGGCGTTGGACGTGGCGCGCATGCTGGCCAAACAGGCCGATGACTTGTTGACGACCGAGATTCCCGACCACGTGTACCAAGGGTTGAAGAAGTCCCAGGTAACCGATGTTCACGTCTTTGGACGCCGGGGACCCGCCCAGGCAAAGTTCACGCCGCTGGAGATCCGTGAGCTGGGTCAGGTTAAGGATGTTGACATCATTGTGTACCCGGAGGACTTCGAGTTCGATGAAGGGTCAATGAAGTCGATCCAGGAGTCCAACCAGGTCAAGCAGGTGACCAAGACACTCACCGATTTCACGCTCCGTGAACCCACCGGAGCCAAGCGTCGTCTGCACTTGCACTTCTTGCACTCGCCTGTGTCGATTCTGGGTGACGAGGAGACTGGAGTCACAGGCCTGCGTACCGAACGTCAGGAACTGGACGGCACCGGAAATGTGACCGGAACCGGTGAGTTCCACGACTGGGATGTGACCGCGGTGTACCGCGCAGTTGGATACTTTGGAACGCCTCTGCCGGAGCTTCCGTTTGACGCCCGCAAGGGTGTGATCACGAACGTAGAAGGCCGCGTGGTGGATGGTGAGAGTCAGATGACGGCGAATGAAGTGCCTGTCATCCCTGGTGTGTATGTCACGGGGTGGATCAAGCGTGGCCCGGTGGGGCTCATTGGTCACACCAAGGGAGACGCGCTGGAGACGATTGGGCACGTGATCACTGACTTTGTTGAAGGGAAACTGCCGGAGCCAGACAACGCATCCGAGGGTGCGATAGTTGAATTGCTGAAGGGCCGGGGAGTGGACTTCATCGACTGGGAAGGTGTCCACCGGCTCGAGGCTGCGGAGCGCGCATTCGGTGCCCCGCACGGCCGCGAACGTATCAAGGTAGCGACTCGTGAAGGCATGCTCGCGGCCGCCCGCGAAGCAGTGTCGAACGAGGAGTAATGTAGCCACCTTGTGCCGTTTCGTCTGGGTGGACCCCCCGCGGGAGCCACGACCTCGGGCAAACCGAGGAGACAATGTCACCGGGGGTTCGCCTTATCTCGACACCGATCAGGAAGGATAGCCGCGATGCCGAACGCCACGGTCGTGGTGATCAACGCAGGAACCAGCGAAACATCGTCGACTGCGATGCTGCTTTCACAGATCGCGAAGAGTGTTCAAGGCGCGGAAGACAACGTCACGTGTACGTTCATCAACGTGCGCGACGTGGCCCAGGACGCGATAACCGCGCTGGTGAGCGGGCACAAGTCACCTGCGCTTCAGGAAATTGAGGCCACGTTGTTCGACGCCGATGCGCTCATCGTAGGCACGCCAGTGTTCAAAGCCGGTGCCAGTGCCGTTTTCATGGCGTTCTTCCAAGCGCTCGGTAACGACCTGCTCATTGGGACCCCGGTTTTGCTGGCGGGCACGGCGGGAAGCCAACGTCACGCTCTGGTGGTCGATGACCAGATTCGCGGGCTGTTCGCCTACTTGCGCACGTATACGACACCCACCTCGGTGTTCGCGGCCCCAGACGACTTCAATGACCCCAAACTGCGTACCCGGTGCGCACGGGCGGCCGGTGAGCTATTGGCGCTCATCCGGGCTGATGTGCGCGGGGGCGCGCGGAACAACACGTGGGACCACTACCAGCACTCGTATGGGTCGGCCTGTGACACGGAACTGTCGATTGGCCTCGACAGCGACCTCATGCGACTGGCCACAGGCAACGGGTACAGCGGGCAGTAGCGGGGGAGTGTGCTCTTAGTTGCCTGAGCCCGCAAGCGCGAATTTGCTGGATTGTCACCGGTCGTGCGCGTCCATGTTCAGCGGTAATTCGTGAACTGCAGATCCACGTCCAAGTCCTGGGACTTGAGCATGGCGATGACGGCCTGCAGGTCGTCGCGCTTCTTAGAACTCACGCGCAGTTCATCACCCTGAATCTGTGCCTTGACACCTTTAGGGCCCTCATCGCGGATGAGCTTGGAGATCTTCTTCGCGTTCTCCTGGTCGATGCCTTCTTTGATTGCAGCTTCCAGGCGGTATTCCTTGCCGGACGCATACGGTTCACCTGCGTCCAGCGACTTCAGGGAGATGCCACGACGCACCAACTTGGACTGGAACACGTCAAGGACTGCCTTGACGCGGTCTTCGCTGACTGCCTTCATCATGATCTTTTCACCAGACCACTCGATCGAGGCATCAGTGCCTTTGAAGTCGTAGCGTGAGTTGATTTCCTTCGCTGCCTGGTTCAGTGCGTTGTCCGCTTCTTGACGGTCAACCTTGCTCACAATGTCAAAACTTGAGTCGCTCGCCATGTTGTCTCCTCTTCAGCGTGATCAAACCACAGTGTAACCTGTCTCACCGTAGCGGACAGGCGTCGTCACTTTTGACGAAATTCTCAGGGTGGGGCTACGCTACTTGCACTTTTGAACAGAACGGAAACCTAATGAAACAACGCAAACGCCCTGTTGGGCTGCTGGTCTTCGCGGTGATCACCGCGGTTGTGCTGGTCGTCGCCATGACGGTATCGATCCAGCGCGCCAGCGCATCAGACAACGTGCGCGCTAACCTCACCCTCATCGCACCGGCAGGTGCCGGCGGGGGATGGGACGGGTTCGTGCGCGAACAGCAACAAGCCATGCGCCAAGCAGGTCTGGTTGGAAACGTGCAAGTCGTGAACATTCCGGGTGCGGGAGGAACTATCGGCCTGGGACGCTTCTCCACCATGCACGAACGATCCGACACCCTTCTGGCTACCGGGTCCGCCATGACCGGTGGAATCCTTATCAACAATTCCCCAGTTGGATACGACGACGTGGTTCCTCTGGCCAAAATCGCTGAAGACTACGACGTGGTGATCGTTCCTGCGGACTCCCCGCTTGAAACCATTGACGATCTGCTCAACGAGTGGAAAGAAGACCCCAAGGGGCACCCGTGGACCGGTGGGTCGGCAGGGTCCATGGACCACCTCGTGGTCGCCAACCTGGCCCAAGAAGCTGGGCTAAAAGGTTCCGAAACCACCTTCATTCCTAAATCCGGTGGCGGTGAAGCAATCGCGGCACTCCTCAACGGCACCGCGGACTATGCGGCAACCGGATACAACGAAGTTGCTGACCAGGTCGAAGCAGGCCGTGTGAAAGCACTGGGCGTGACCGGGCCTGAACGGATCGAAGGAATCGACATTCCCACCATCTCTGAACAGGGTCACGACGTGGTCCTAGCGAACTGGCGCGGCATGTTGGCAGCCCCAGGGGTCAGCGACGAAGTTGCTAAACAACAGCTGGAACTGCTCAAGGAAATGCGCGACACCCCCGAATGGCAGGACGCTCTGAAACGCAACGCGTGGGCCGACGCGTGGGAAACCGGGGACGAGCTTGCGAAATTCCTCGAAGAAGACCAGAAGAAAACCGCTGAACTACTGAAGGAGCTGGGCCTGTGAGCGGATCACGCGCAGTTGACCCGGTTAAACCGGGCGAGGATGACCAGATCGAGATCCTGGGGTACGAAAACCTCAAGGACCGAGGTTGGTGGACCGGCCGTGCGGGACTAGTGATGCCCGCGCTCATGGCAGCAATTGCCACGTACATGTTGCTTGGCCAGTTTGCGATGAAAGTCCCGGAAAGTGTGGACCTACCAGGACCACAGTTCTTCCCGTGGATCGTCATTATTGCCCTGTACGTGCTGGCCGCTGTGCTCGCGGTTGACATCATCCGCAAGCCACAGCTCCCTGAGCTCGCACCCGCAACCGAACCAGAAGACCTAGAAGAACGTGCCTGGTACACCGACTGGCGTGCCCTGGCCTGGGCCGTAGGCGGGCTGGTTCTGTTCATCGCACTGATCGTGCCAATCGGATGGATCATTTCAGCCGCCTTGATGTTCGTCATGGTGGCCCACGCGATCGGTTCACGACGCTGGCTCATGGACGTGCTAGTTGGGTTCTTCTTATCAAGTGTTATCTACCTGATTTTCGCAGTGCTCTTAAGCGTTGACCTGCCGTCAGGACTGATTTTTGCAGGAGGCCGCTGATGGATGCCCTAAGTTCACTCATTGAAGGGTTTGGTTCCGCACTCGTCCCCATCAACCTGATCTGGGTGCTAGTGGGATGTTTGCTGGGTACCGCGGTGGGAGTGCTACCCGGCCTGGGTTCGTCAATGGCAGTGGCCCTGCTGTTGCCCATGACCTTTGCGCTCGAGCCCACCGGAGCTTTCATCATGTTTGCCGGTGTGTACTTTGGTGGGTTGTTCGGGGATTCGACCATGGCGATTCTCATGAACACGCCAGGGCAGTCCTCCGCGATCGCCTCAACGTTCGAAGGTCACAAGATGGCCACCTCGGGACGGGCGCCGCAGGCGTTGGCGACCGCCGCTATTGGTGCGTTCATAGGTGGAATGATCGCCAGCGTCCTGGTGGTGTTCTTAGCCCCCACCCTGGCGAACCTGTCCGCGTTCTTTGGTCCGGCCGAATACTTCGCGCTCGCCTTGTTCGCGTTTGTCGCAACGTCGTCAGTGGTTTCGGATTCCGTGGTCAAGGGGCTGGGATCGCTGGCGTTGGGCCTGGCGATCGCGGTCGTGGGAATCGACTCCGTGTCCGGTGTGGAACGGTTCACCGCTGGTGTGCCGGAGCTGTTTGACGGCATTTCGATTGTGACCGTGACCGTGGCTGTGCTGGCCTTGGGTGAGATTCTGCGGGTTGCTAGCCGGGCCAGCCGTGAGCGGGACCAGTTCAAGGTGCTGGCGGCGGGGCGTCCATTCTTGTCCCGCGCCGAGGTGCGTCAGGCTCTACCTGCATGGTTGCGCGGTACTGCCATTGGGTTGCCCTTCGGTGTCGTGCCCGTGGGTGGCTCTGAAGTGCCCACGTTTATGGCGTATGGGCTGGAGCGCAGGATTGACAAGAAGTCAGGGCGCAACCAGTTTGGTAAGGGTGCGATCCAAGGTTTGGCAGCCCCCGAGGCGGCAGGTAACGCGACCACGGGTATGGCCATGGCGTCGCTGTTGGCTTTAGGGTTGCCGGTCACCGGAACCGCGGCGATTCTGTTGGCGGCTTTTAAGCAGTATGGTCTGCAGCCTGGGCCGTTGCTGTTTGACCGCTCGCCCGAACTGGTGTGGGGTCTGCTGGCGAGCTTCTTCATCGCAATGGTGGTGTTGTTGATTCTCAATCTGCCGTTTGCGCCGCTGTGGGCGAAGCTGTTGCTGATCCCTAAGCCGTACTTGTACGCGGGCATCACCATGTTCTGTGTGTTGGGTATTTGGGCGACGTCGAACTCGGTGTTTGACCTGGCCATGCTGTTGGGCATTGGGATCGTCGGTTGGATGATGCGACGCTTTGGTATGCCGATTGCGCCGCTGATGATTGGCATGGTGTTGGGGCCGTTGGCTGAAACGAACCTGCGTGACGCCCTGCTCAGCTCGAA